>NZ_JBITPH010000013.1:0-44839 GCF_050467685.1 Paenibacillus sp. NRS-1782 | reverse complement strand
ACTCATATAGAGTGCGACGTACTGCTGTTTCGGGACTATCAGGCCAAGACAGCAGAGATTTCAATCCACGCACTCATATAGAGTGCGACGGAGACTCGCCAATGTCCTCCGGCTCGTCTGGACATTTCAATCCACGCACTCATATAGAGTGCGACTTTTATGTTATAATTAATAATAAAATTAGAAAAATTTCAATCCACGCACTCATATAGAGTGCGACAGCGAAAATACAGCAATTGATACTCTAATGATATCAATTCCATACATTTTAGCAAAAAACGATGCCAAAAAAGCTTGAATCAACCATTGACTTCTACCGAAGTAAGCTGGTTGAATACTTTTCGACAAATTTCGAGGTGCGAAGGACCCGGGGTTTTTATGTGAGCTTCACATTCGCACCTTAACCAAGACGTTACACTCAGGATACCACAAAATATTTTTCCCTCACAGAGAATTCTTTAGTGCTAAAACAATAAGGACTCTGCCCCATCAATCACAATTTGTGCACCGGTGATATGACGCGAATGATCGGAGGCCAGGAACGTTACCAAATCAGCTACCTGCTCGGGTTGCCCGGGACCATCAGCCAGCGGCTGCCCTCCTTCGGGAAACTGAACAGGGATGGTAATCTGCTTTAGCCTTTCGGATTTCTCCGTCGTTTCGTCAATATTGGTCGAGATAGCCCCCGGATAGATGACATTGACACGGATACGGAACTTGGCCAGCTCCAGCGCAGCCATTTTAGCAAATCCGGTTTGACCTGCCTTGGACGTACTGTAGGCTGACATTCCAAAGCTGGTAAAACGCTGATTTCCATTAATAGAGCTGGTAATGATAATGCTGCCGCCACCGTTTTTTTTCAAATGCGGTACGGTATACTTCACCGTCAGAAAAGTACCATCCAGATTCGTAGACAGCGTCTGCCGCCAATCCTCAATGCTCAAATCCTCAATCGGTCCGACAACCCCGTTAATCCCCGCATTGGCAAAAATGATATGCAGCCCGCCAAACAACTCAACCGCTTCCAAGACCGCTTTTTCCACACGCACCGGATCGGCAATATCCACGTCAAAAGCCCGAGCAGCCCCTTCACGTATAGCATTAATCTCTCTCTCCGTCTCTGCAATCCGTTCATTACTGACATCAAAAAGTGCGACATTCGCTCCCTCTCTGGCCATTTGAATAGCCGTTGCCTTGCCAATACCAGAACCAGCCCCCGTGATCAGAGCCGTTTTGCCTTCAAAGCGTGCGCCTCCTGCCAGTGTATAGCTCATATGATCGCTCCCTTTCAGTATCCTGTATAATCACAAGATTACCCAAAAAGGGTTACTTTATAATCACCACTTTTGCGCATTTTTTTGTTATTCCTTTGCGATATTTGAGAAAAAGACTAATAAAACATCAATTATCGCAGTATTTCTTCTGCTTTCTTGCTGACCGTTAGTTTCTTTCTATAGTATTCATCCAAAAAGGACGTTTTACAACCATCAGTATGGATGCATAACGTCCTTGTCTTTTTCCGTTTACCACTGCAATTCAATAAATGCAGCATCATCATCAAGCCCTCCGGTATGGGAGGCATCCAGCAAAACCTGTACCTGCTCATCTGGGACAGGCTCACGAATAGGGTCCAAATCGGATAATCCGTCACTATATACCTGTAATCTCATCGGCATATCTGCGGGTATGCTTCTTTCGTACCAATGAGGCTTACCTCCAATCGGCCCACGGCTTGTGGACCAGCGTTCCGCTGTGGAAAAGGTATGATTAAATAATTCGCTGATCTCCTCCGTCCCGTTCCACAGCCGCAATCGTGAATCTCCTTGCCAGGCAAGTCTGAGACGCCCACGGGTGCCGCGCTTTGGCAGTTCGATTTTACCGCAAATATACATCGACTGGCTTCCCTGACGACGTTTATCCTCCAACACCGAACGCATCAAGCCCGATTCATGCTGCAAAGGCTGCCGATCCAGTTCCTCCGCAGCTGTGCCTGCCAACCGTTCGAGGTATAGCCCCAGTTTATCCGCAGACAGCTCCTGCCCCTGTTCCATCCAATCCAGCAAAGAGGAACCCAAATAGCGGGCTGCAAAATCTCCCTGGTAACTAAGTCCGACACCATCACACAGAACAAAACAACAGACAGATTTATGAATACGCACTGCGGCGAAATCCTGTCCGCTTTCACCCATACTGGCAGATTCGGCAGATCTCCCGTAACCGTAACGGCACATAAAACGGCTATGATGAGTCGATAGTGGCTGATCACCCGTCTGAGAGCTGATGTAGGCAAAACGCTGCGCCAGCCGTGCATTTATTCCCTTCCTTTTGCTCGTGGGGAGCAGAGACAGCAGTGGATTCATGCGTTTTCCTCCTTACCGTACAGGCGTTGCGGCCGACATTTGAAAACCGATGGACACCAGTTCCGGACAGGTTCCAGGCAGCATCATAACTGCTCCCTCACCTAGCTGATAATCTGCCTCATACAGCATTTCCCGATAGCTTTCAGGAAGTACAGAAGACATATTACGCAATTTCACAGCATGTTCATCCTGTAACGGCGTATTATGCGTAAGACCTTTCCAGCGGCGGGGGTCCTGAATAGGCGTTTCCAGTAGTCTGTCCGATAAAAATATGTTTTCCACCAGTACATTGCCGTCCGGTACGCTCATACTCATAATACGCTTGGCAATCGGTTCTGGATCATCACCTGTAGAAACACCATCCGTCATATGACAAACCAAAGGCGCAGGGCAATCCTGCATCCCCGGCAGCTCCGTTTGTAAAATACGCTCGGCTTGCAAGAAAGCCTTTGCCGAATCTGAAAACCGTTTGGGCGTCAAATCGGGCAACGAACCCAGCGCCGCAATTTCATCAATCCCCTTCACACCGTTGAGCAGATCATATACGTCGTCACTATAAGCCAAAATCGCAATCCGATAGCGTGCAGTCAGCCGGTTCCCCTTAGTCGAACGGAAAACCATCTGCCGAATCGCCAGTGATATGGCTTCGTAGACGACATCAATTCGCCGCCGCCCGTCCATAAGCATGTTCATTGACGCGCTAATGTCAATCAGGTAAATGATCAGGGCGGGGGTACGCTGTGAAGCCTGTATGGTATAATTCATCGTTTGCACACGCTCCCCTCAGTTAGCTTCTATCAAACTTCTGCCATTCAATCCATATCTTAAATTATGAATAATTAAATTTTAGGTAGTCTGAAATTCGTATCGCCTAAAAAGTTATAGATAGAGGAAGCGCGATACCCGACTTCGCCTACCGAACGATAATAGGATGGATTACTATCATATAATGCTCTAAAACGATTGGCAAAACCCTTCGCCTTCGCCGTGCTCCCGCCCTCCTGAGAGGCATATGCCTTGTTATACAGGGAAATAAGCTGGAGAACATTTTGTTTGTTACTTGCATGAATGGATGTTTTTTGCTTTTTCTTCGCCTCTGCCGCCGCCTTACGTGCTGTCTCTTCCTGCGCTGCTCGGGCAGCCTGACCCTTTTTCCAAGCCAAATATTTTTCGTACTTTGCCTGCTGATCATACGCTTTTTGCTTTGCCAGTTTGGCGCTTGTCTGCTTGTTTTGTTCCTTTTGAGCGAGGTAGGCTTCATATTTTACCTGCTGAGCTACAAGGGCCTGTTGTTTTTTCTGCTCTTCCTGCTGCTTTTGGGCAGTAAGAGCCTGCTGTTTGGCCTGATGTTCAGCTTCCTGCCGTTGCTTCTCCGTCAGTGCCTTTTGAGCAGCCTCCTGTTCAGCAGCCAGCCTCGCTTCCGCCGCCTTTGCGGCTTCTTCCTGTTTGACTGCCTCGATTTGTCGCTGATTGGACTGATCCGCCAGAATATTCACGGCTGGAATGCCAACGGCCAACAGAACGACAGCCGCCGCCGTTGTGACAATGAACGTTTTGGAGCGAAACCAGGCTGCTGATTTTTCCGGCTGCTCAGGCGGCTTGGGGTTCAACTGCTCCTCCAGCCCCATAATGGCAGCCGATACCTCCACATGCAGAGGGCTGTCGTCTTCTACAAAATGATACAACGACCGATATACCTCCAGGGCCGCAGCAGGCTTGTTTTGCTTCTCCAGTTCACGCGCCTGCCGGAACAGCTTGTCCGTCACCCCACGCTCACCTTGCTCCTGGGCCACCTGGTTCAGTATCGCAGCTTGTTCCGCTTGGAGTGGTGCAACCAAGGAGGCTGCAGCTTCCCCGGACTCACCAGTAGCTAATGCTGCTGCCTCTGTCGCCTTGGTTTCCACCGTGTCTACTTCAACAGGAATCTCTTGCTCGGTAAGTGCATTGAGTACGACCAGCCATTCACCAAAGGTAGGGCAACTGCTCAAATCCTGACTGTCCCAGGCACGGCTAAACAGCTCCACCAGCTTGCTTCCCCAGCGTGATTCCAGCGACTTGCGCAAAATATAATAACGTTCGCAAGGCGTCTGCATTTCATGCTGGTCAAAATAACTTTCGCCCCACGCTTTATCGACCACCACACGGTCTGACCATCCCAGCATTTCACCGATAATAACGGCCCCTGCAAAACGATCCGCATACGCGCTCCATAACCCGCTGTGAACGGTACGGTGCGCAGCATACCCCGGCGATCCTGCTAATAGAGCATCCGGACGATCCATTTTGGTACTGTACATTTGCTCCACATCGACCCATTCTACAGCTGATGTGCCTTCAGGCAGTTCCACTTCAGAAAAAAACGGAAGCATGACATTCGGCGCAGATAAATCACAGTGCGCCAATCCTTTTTGCTCCATAGCTGAGCCGATCCCTGCCAGCGCTCTGGCCAAAGCCAGACTATCGGAAGCCTCAAGCTGCTGCTGAGCTATGAGGCAATCGAACCATGTTGTCCCATGAATCCATGGCATCAGCACTGCATATAGCAAATCAGGCTGCTCGGCGATCAGACTTCCGTTTCTTTCTGGAGTGAGCACAACACGCTTGCATACCTGCAACCCGGGGATATCCCCGTACGCTTCCATATGCTCTGATTGATAAACCATAGCCGGGATACGGAACTTTGGAAAAAACACTTTAAGGGCTTTAGCCTCATGTGGCACTCCGCTTTTAGCATTCAGCTGGTATACGATCCCCTGCCGCCCTGCTTGAGCATAAGCCAAACCGGGTGCAGCAGGATGCCGCCCAACCACATAGGCTGTGCCGTTTATGATCAATTCGTCTCCCGGATTCGGTTGAAAAGACATGGAACATCCCTCTCCTTACATCGTTCAGTATGCTAGTTTCCTCACCTTATTATATGCAATCTGTGGATGGCAAGAAAACCGGGTGTCCGAAGATCGCCCGGTTTTTTCCTGATAACCACTATACCAAATGTACAAACCACAAGAAATGGTTCATATATATTGCTTCTTCATGGAGTGGTATATTATAAGGTGATGCTTATCTCGCATCTTACTTCGTTTGGTCAACCGTACGGAATTTATTAGCGATAGCCGTCAGTTCTTGGCTGATGCTGTTCAAAGTCGTTACGAAAGCTTGCATTTGTTTGCTGGCTTCCTGAAACTCTTGAAAGAAGCGTTGTTTGGTCATACCTTCCCATTGACCTTCCATGCCTGAGATGGATTGTGTCAAGCTGGAAACGATCTGCTGGCTTTGTTCACCGCTTTGTTTAAATTGATTGGCTACCTGATCGACCTGTTCCGGGGTAATTAAAATACGTCCTGCCATATCATAAGTCCTCCTTGATGATAATAAATGTTTTGTTTAACTGGTTCAAATTGTACTATGTTTATTTAATTTTCCACAAAAGGCGAAGGTCCTAATTATAATAAGTCCCGAGAATCTACTAAGCGACAGGCTGATCCCTAACTATAGCCGGGTCAACAAAATACCATTCCTGCGGATTGCTGGAAGACGCCTGCTTCAAAATATCCTGATTCAGCGTAACTGCATCCGACGACTGTACACCAGCAATGGCATGCACGACAGACTGCGGGTCCGAAATCGGACCGCTTCCTTCTGAAGGTTGCCCGGGCAAAATAGACGGCGACTGCTGATTCGACCAATCCAGCATTGTGACGGGTCGTCCTAATGGCTGGCTCGCAAATGACAGAATTGTATGATGGTTGTGGTCAACAGACTGGAACTGTTCTGCCTTTTGGTTCAATTGTGCACCTGATGTATGGAGGTAAGCATGTATCTGCTCCGACATTCGCTTGGCCTGCATCCAATGATTCAAGACCGTCTCACGTGTAGATACATCCCAATCCATGGATTGTAACGCCTGCTCCAACCCTGCTGTTAACTGTTGAATTTGCTCCGCCGCATGCTGTAGCTGCCCGCTAAGCCCCCGAAGCACATCCGGTTCAACTCGAATGCGCATATCCATCACCCTTCTTCTGTCGCTTCTTCAGTTACTGCTGACTGTCGCAGCCAATTTAATAATAAATCCACAAACTGATCTCTTGATGCCATGGCTGCAATAAGCCAATCTCCGTTCCCATTAGAGCTCATACGAAATATCCAGTTCATCGTTGGACACAGGACAAACGCAACCCGCTGTGATTCCCACTCCCTGCCGTTCCAGACCAGCAATTGCAGTTCTCCTTCAGCTATACGGGAACTCAATGACTGGGCAAGTCTCACAGACCCCTCTGCATCTCCGCTCGCCTTGGTCAGTTTGCTTTTAATCTGAGCAACACTGTCTTCTGCAGATTGCTTGTAAATTTCATGAAATGCCTGCTTGGAGAACATAAGCGCGGGAGATTCAGGCACGAGCCGATCTCCCCAGCCCATTTTATCAATCACTGTCTCGCAAGCCTTCTCCACATTACCCAGATCATACAGGCGGTACTCATCGGGTTCATCAACGGATTTTACTAGCTCCACGACACGCTCGTTTGTGCAATGGAGGTAACCTTCGAACTGCTTACCGCCCCGCGAATAGCGTATATGGCAAGCCCGGTTAGATAATCCCGCGATAGCAACCCTCGAAAAAACGGTAGGGGGCATGGCCAACTCAGTTCCCTCGTCTACCCGCTTTAAATAACCCTTTTCCAGAAGAGAAGCTTTTACCTGCTCCCACTCTTCTGCCAACTCTTCTGCCAGATAGCCCTTAAACGGATCTTCCACCCCAAGCAGTCTGTCAGAACCCAGAACGCCTGCCAGGAAAAACAGTTCCTTCGACTTGAGGGTTATTAACTTCTGCTTGGAAGCTTGAAACGTTAACATTATGAGCCACCTCCCTTCAAACTACAACATGCCATCGGTCACGAATTTCCGTTATCCAATCCTCACAGTTCACTTGCTCTGAGAAGGGAATTGCCGCTTTTATCCTGGTAAATTTGCGTCGTACGTAGTATCCCTGCCCAGGGGGTAGGACTTTTAGGCCACCAGCGGTGGTATTCGCTTCTGAATAGGGGATACGAAAGAACGATAAATCATTCGAATCCAGTGTTCCGAAAAGCATACCGCTTTGACTCGCCTTAACATCATTAAACCAGTCTACGCCAAAGGTTGGGAAATCAGATGGCACGCCCGACAGCACGACATGCACATTGCGATCACGCCCCAACCGTACAATGGCGGAGAGCTGATCCTTTATCGTAAAATCGTTCAATTGCTTGCTTAGCATATCCGCATCATCAATGACCAGCAGCAATTCGGGATCATTCCCCTCCTTGTTCCGCTGTTGAACGATATCATACATTTGCTGTACCAATGGACCAAGCTCTTCCTCGCTTTCAGCAGCAGCCTTGACATGAGGAAGATGCCGCAATCGTGATAGTCCCCCGCCTCCGTAGCGGGTATCGACCGTATAGACTTCCAATTGACTTGGCGATGTGTAATAAGCCAGCGATATGATCCAGCTCATCAGGAAAGAGGTTTTCCCTCCTTCCATAGGACTACCGACGATAAAATTAGGACCTTCCTTGAGATTCAGTAAGAAAGGCTCCAGATCGTCACTCTGTAGCCCTACAGGCACCTCATAAGGAAGCGCGCCCGAAGGCCCGCTCGTCCGGTCCCATTGCTGAAGCAGTTCCGCCAACGGGATTCGCTCGGGCAACGGAAGAATGGCTGGAGCGTTTTTGCCCTTCCATTCCTGTACGATACCAGCTATGTTGCGGCGCAACATAGCTGAACGCTCCGTTTCATCTTCTCCGGGTGAAGGCAACGCCGTCTGGAACTCCAGCGGCGGGATATGCCCTTTGACCAAAGCCCGACCCGGAATTAAAGGCCCCAGTGTTTTGGCTGGTCGTCCTACTGCATAATAATAATCACTCGGGTCAGACATTTCAAAAGAAACAGCGTTCGCAATATTACTGCGGAACTTCTCAAACACATCGGTAATCCGATTCGCTGTAATGATAAATGTAATACCGAGACTGCCACCTTCACGCAAAAGAGATTCCAGCAGCTCATTTTCATCTGGATAAGCATTACGGAAATTAAGGTAGCCATCAATGACTACGATAATTTGTGGCACATCCTCCACAGCAGAACGTCGATAAGAGCTTATTGTTTTGACACCAGTTTCGGAAATCATTTCCATACGTACAGCCACCTGCTTGAACAGATAACGGAACAACCGCTTGATCCGGTCGTCCTCCTCTGCCATCATAACAGCACCGATCTGGGGAAGTTCCCCAAAGTCGCGCATCGTTCGCCCCATATCAATGATGTAACCGTTCCAACGGTTCGCATGAAAGCGCTGAGCCACCGACATTAGCATTGTTTGCAAAAAGGTCGTTTTACCCATTCCCGGCATACCATACACTGCCCAATGACCATGATCCAGTGATGCATAAATCGGCTCCTGTCGCTGGTTCGGCAAATCATCAACCAGACCCATGACCGCCTTCAGCTCTTGAGGCGATGTTGGACTGTCCGTTTCTGCGCATGGAGACAAGTCAGTTAAATCCAGCAATTCAGGCAGCGGTGGAAGCCACGGTCCCTGAAGCCGTTTGATCCCTGCCTTGACAGCTTCTTCTGCAATATAATCAATGAATATCTGAAGCTGTTTGGGAGCTTCTTCCCCTTTTAAGCCTGAGTTTGCCCGTTCGCCGCCAGTCAGCAGCGCTTCACGCTTGCCGTTCAGTCTCACCTCATGAACGGGCAGTGCGGAAGAAATATCACTGTTGCCTACATACGGGGCACCACTCCAGGCAAACTGCATTTCTTCAAACACCTCATCACTGCCGACCTGAAAATACCCTCGTCCCGGCTTCGTGATCCATGCAGCATTCGGTATTTTCAACATATCACGGCTGTCGCCTTCGCTCTGCACCCGTAAGCAGATACGGAACCTAGAGTTACTCCAGATTTTATCGTCCACAACACCAGCAGGCTTTTGGGTCGCCAAAATCAGATGGACACCCAATGTCCGTCCAATGGCGGCAATACTGATTAGCTCATCCATGAACTCGGGTTGATCCCGTTTTAATTGTGCAAATTCATCAATAATAATAACCAGATGAGGCAGCGGTTGTGCGTGCCGCTGCCGGAGCAATCTGTAATATTCATCAATATGCTGCAAATTGCCCGCATCGTTTAATATTTTTTGTCGGCGGACCAGTTCTGCTTTTAGTGATATTTTGGCGCGTTCGATCAGGTTATTGTCCAAATTCGTAATCGTGCCCACCACATGCGGCAAATTGACGAACGTATTGGACATGCCGCCACCCTTGTAGTCAATCAGCATAAACGCAAGATCATGCGGGTGAAACTCAGCAGCAAGGGAAGCTACGATGGACTGAATAACCTCACTCTTCCCTGAACCTGTCGTACCGGCGATCAAACCGTGCGGACCGTGTCCCTGGCGCTCGATTTTATCATGCAGATTAATCATGATCTTCTTGCCGCCTGCCCGCACACCCATAGGTACAGGTAATGTATCAGGATAGCGGTTGCGCCGCCACCGTTCTGACACGTCCAGTTCTTCCACACCCGCTACGCTCATCATATCGAACAGTGGCAGCACAGAGGGAATATCCGAAGCCGAGGAACGCTTCAAGCGAATAGGAGCCATATACCGCGCCAATGCATCTGCTTCCTCTCTCGACAGACGATCAGGTTTAAAACTTTGCTGTTCAACCTCCGGTGACTCCGATTTGCGAGCATATACGCCCTGCTCCTTGGAAGCCTCCACGATAAGCTGACATTGCATCGGCAAAGCTTCCTTTCGGGAAGCCAGAACGATGGTACACGCATCAATTGCCCGTCCGTCCTCCAACAGCAACGGGAGCAGCGGTTCTTCTTCAATGAGCTGGCTATCTGATAAAACAACCACATAACAAGGGACCTCCATCCCTTTTCCATGACGTTCGTTGCGGTTGTTTTTACGGCGGTTCAATCTGGCAAACAGAAAGTCGGCCAATTGATGGGCGCTACTGCTGCGGTCTGACATCATCCGCCCAGTTCTGTCATCGTCCCACACATGCGGAAGCCAACGCATCCAATTCCATTCACTTTCCTCACGCTCATCATAAAAAGAAGCGATTTTCACTTCATCTGGTGAGTGACGGACAGTCACCTGTGCCAGAATCACTCTTAATGCTGCAAGAGTATGCTCTCGCTCTCCAACCAGTCCAACTACCTTGGATTGAAACAGCGGCAAGGCAATGGAAGCAGCATCCACCAGACGAAACTCTTCCCCCAATTCATCCGCAGCTCCCAGCAACGGGTCTCGGTCATAGCCGTCCGGGCGTGGGATTTGCAGCTTGATATGAAACGGAACTTGTCCGGTTCCAATACGCACTTGCAAAAAATCCTCATCTTCCGGCGAACGCTCCCAGAGAGAGCTGCTACGGTTTTTTACGATTTGAGCGCAGATTTGCGGGTCACCGTGAATTTCATATAGCGTGCGAATCTGCTCTTCGCGCTTCAATTCAAGCTCTTCCCGATGCTTCTGGAGCTGTTCCCGATACATCCGGTCACGTTCCTCCAGCTTGCGCTTATACTCCTTCTTATTGCTCAAATACACAAAAAAAGGAATGGTATAGGATGTAAGCATCATGACCACAGTAACCATCTGGAACATCAGGTAGTTACTGTTGCCCATCTTGCCTGTTTTGCTCATATATACGTAAAAACCAATCGTTACCAACGTCATCATTAACGGAATAAGTATAGATATAATGGAAAAAGACGGCTTACTCGGCTCAGCCGGAGGCCGTAAAATCTCCAGCTTCTCCTCTCGGAGCGCCGGTCTTAATCTCGGGGAGCGCTGGTATAATACATTCAAGACAAAAGTCCCCCTTTTTGCTTACTATTTCATTTTACCAAGGTTTCATATAATTTCATGTGTGTATTTACCCATTTTTTTCACTTTGAAACAACGAACGCCGTCCATATACAGGAGCTTCGTCCCGGGTTGTCGAAAAAGCACGCTGAATACGCACCGTACAGCCTTCCCGCAGACCCGCTCCGATCAGCAGTTGGTCGTCATCCACTCTGAACCAAAGCCCCTCCGGGAATTTTGCTTCCATAATATATTGCATTCCTTCTGCCGGAGACTCACCAAAAATACGCACACCCAGCATCAGCTTCAAATGATCTACCGAGTATTCATCAGCCACCTCGATGTCAAACCACTCTGTTTCCTGTCGTCCCGAAAGCACGGTCAGGATCATCTGTCATCCCTCCCGATCCTTAATATAAACAGTAAAGCTCACACAAAGAGCCTATTTTCTATGAAAACATGGCTATCGTAACTGTAGCATCCACCTATTAGACTGTCAATTTGTTACAAAATACCCACTCGCACTATAAAATCATGACTTTAGTTGTATTTTTATATCTTAAAAGAGTCATATGAATCAATAAACTATATTTTCAGAGTTTTGTAGAATTCGCATATACGTCATTTTGTCGATGGGTTAAACCAAATTCGATTGTTTACCAGAGTATTGTGAACACTTTGTAAATTTTTCAGACCTTTATGTTTTTATAAGGTGTTTTTAAGGTAATTTTAAGAAACGGGCTCTACAATAAAGCCATGAAATAACTCAAGCGAGGTGATTTTTGTGAGAACATTAATTACATTTCAAAACAAACGTATTCCCGTATACTTCAACCAAGAAAACAAACAACCTGTACAAAAAACATTAAAACTTCTTAGCAACACTTTGGAGAACAAAATCTCCAGAGGCAAGCGTGCCCTTCAAAAATGTCTTAACTCTTTGATCAGTATAGAAATTGTTGGTTGTGAAGCCATCCTGCATAGCGTTAGTGAAAATGATTCATTGGCACTGTCCCTCTACTAAGAGGGACTTTTTTTTGTTCCGAAATCATAGCAAAAAAGAGAGAGTGACTTTGCACCCTCTCTGTATCAGCGGCTTTGAATCATGATACATGTAACTAGCCGAACCTATCTTTTTATAGCAATCTGCTTATAGTTTTCTTTTGCGATAACCTTTTTTTGCTGCCTCGTTCCAACTGCTGCGCCTTCTCAATTCGTATTCTAAACAGCTCCACTAAATTAGCGCGTGTATGCTCTTCCCGGCAGTTGTCCAGCTTTTTCAGGATAAAACGGTCAATGGACATATGACTCAGGCTCCTTTACAACATGCTACCCCTGCATTTCAAGGGAATGATCAGACTATCCATTTTTAACCATTCCGCTTGTGGTTTAAACATGTAAGCAACCTGTTGGATAAAGTAGGCTGGAACCTTTTATACACTTTGTTGTTGCTGACAATTCTGTCTGCATGCAGCAGAGAAAAAGCCTCTACCCGCAGTATAGCCCAACATGAGGCTGAGGCCCGCGCCTACACTTACCGGCAACCCGAACCAGAATATGTCCTCCCTGGATGAGCGAGCTGCCAATCGCACCCCTGTACATCTACAAAGCGACAGTTATGTCGAAATAACAGGCAATGAAATATAGACAGAAAAACCGTAAAGGTCACAGAGCGGCTTGTCGGTCACTAAGGCTGTATGGTGACCGGCGTGCCAATGCTCACCTTTTCCTGAAGCTCCAGCACATCCTTGTTCTGCATACGTATGCAACCATGCGACACCAGCTTGCCAATGGACCAAGGCTCATTGGTGCCGTGGATGCCATAATGCGGCTTGGACAGCCCCATCCAGAACGCTCCGAAGGGGCCGCCAGGATTGGGCTGTTTGTTGATGATGGTAAATTGTCCATACGGCGTCTGTGTAGCAATTTTACCAATACCGACCGGATAACTAAGTACAGTCCAATCTCCATCTTTTAAATACAGACGACGATCCGACAAACTCACCACAATACTATAATTCGGCATATACTCACCCCTCTACAGGATATGCCGACCACACCGCAGATTCTCTTGTGATTTTTACAAATAACCTTTCTTCATCTCATCTCATCTCACCACTCCACATCACGTCTCCAGCCACTTCGATTACCGACTCGGCCCTGATTTGTGCTTGAACGTTGATCCTTTTTCCGCCGATCTGCTTCTTTACGTGCCTGATACTCCAGCTCCCGCTGCATTTTGCGATAGCTGTTCACCCTGGATTCAGATAGCTCACCACGCTGCACAGCTTCCTCTACCGCACATCCCACTTCTCCCTGATGCTTGCAGTCTGCAAAACGGCATTTTTGTGCCATTTCCGTAATATCCGCGAAGGTATTAGCAACCCCAGTGGAATCATCCCACAGATTCAGTTCACGCATTCCCGGCGTATCCAGCAGAACGGCTTGCTTTAATATGGGGAACAACTGTCGGTGGGTTGTCGTATGGCGCCCCCGACTGTCCTCTTCCCTCACATCCTGTGTAAGCTGAACTTCGGCCCCGGACAGCCAGTTCACAATTGTTGATTTGCCGCTGCCGGATGAGCCTGTCAAGGCAACTGTGCGTCCGGGTTGAAGAAACGCCTCCAACTGCTCTCTCCCTTCGTTCTGCAAAGCGGAAATAACGATGACAGGCACACCAGGCGCAACCCCCTCCGCTTCTGCCACCCGTTCTTCCACATCGAAACAAAGATCGCTTTTGCTCAACACAACGACCGGATCAACCCCACTGTTCCACGCCATAATTAGATACCGCTCCAGCCTGCGCACATTAAAATCGTGATTCAGTGCATTGACGAGAAAGAGGGTATCTACATTAGTCGCAATCAGCTGCTCCTTCGTCTCAAGGCCCGCAGCCTGCCGAGATATCCGGCTTTTACGTGGCAGCACGGCATGAATCACTGCGTCCGAGACTCCATCAGGCAAAGTGACAGCTACCCAATCCCCTACAGCCGGCATTTCCGCCGGATCGACAATAGCATGTCTCAGCTTGCCGGAAACAGCTCCCCAGCGTTCTCCATCCATAGTCATAAGCTTTACTTTTTGACCGTAATCGGCAATCAGACGGGCAGGGCGTACCTGTGTATTTTCTGCGTGTTCTCCAAAGCTTTGCTTCCATTGATCCCAAAAACCGTTCCAGTAATCAGACCAACCGTATTCATGTATGCTCATTGTTCTCCTCCTGTGAATCATCGTTTATTGCTGATGTTAAAAGTTGATGCTTTTTTATTTTCGTGTTACTCGGTGCTTGTAAATGTTCTCTCCCGCGAGCAAAAAACGCAAAAAATCCGCAGGGAAAACCCCTGCGGAGGGTGTATAATTCAAGCCAAGGCTATCCCAAGACCCTAATCATAAAAAAATCCGCAGGGAATCACTCCCTGCGGATTTCATCGGTCTACTGCTCAACCGAATGCCGTGTAAAAACTATACTTATTCCATATAGTCTTCTACTGTGCATCATCCGTGCGGGAGACAACGTCATACTGCTGCTGAACCCATCCATTCATGTTCGTACGCATATAACATCGCCTCCTCCTAAAATTTTTTTAATCATATAAGTCCACAATTCGTCTGTCAAGTATGCCGCAAACCTTTTTTTTAATCCTTTCAAGTTTCTTTTAGCGCACTTGATCCCAGCGTGTCCACATCTCATGTGGATTCAATTCATACATTTCACGTTCCCTGTACATAAACTGATGCATAATCAGCTCACGCCGAATTGTCGCAAAATCCTCATGATACTGCTTAATCCACTCGTTTAGCTCACGTTCAGGATACACGCGGCCCGGCTCCAGCTTTTCTGCCAGCATTTGAAGCACGATCAGCTTTTTCTTGTATTGGAAGGGAATTTGACGCAGCTTGCCGTCCTTGGAAAAAAAATTACGCGAGACTGTCGCTTCCAGCGTTTCATTAACCTCTGACATCTCTTCCTCACCCTCTCCTTTTTCAAAAATAAACCGCACTGTCGCCTCGGCATGCTGCCGGATCAGTTCAGGATTCAGTGTGAAATATAACGTATTCTTATCACGTCGCTCCTTGATTAGCCCCGCCTCACGAAGCTTGGAAGCATGATGCGTGACAGTCGGTTGGGATAAATTCAGTTTTTCCGCCAACGCCTGACCATGCATCTCTCCACGTGACAAGAGCAGCAATATACGCATACGCGTAGGATCGGCAAGCGCTTTATGATAATTTACCATTTTATCCAGTTGCATCGTTAACCCCTCTTTTCATCACTACATATTTTCCGTATGTTTACCGTAAAAATAAAATAAACACATCATAATAGATATATATCTAATTATATGTTTATTAAAAATGTATGTCAATCATATCAATCTTTTACTTCTTTCTGAAAACGGCTGGATATTGTGTACGCATTGCGGTAGGATGATATTACTTGACTTTTGTGCAGAGATTGCATATATTAAATCGTTCCACCTTTTCAATTTTTTTGTGAATTAGCGCTTTGAAACTTCTTACATACTACTGCAAAACTGGCGCTACAGACCAATACAACGGGAGGTTCATCGAGATGCACGACGTAGTCATTATCGGAGGCGGGCCTTGCGGGCTGTCCGCTGCAATCGAATGCAGTCGCAAAGGCTTGCAAACCGTCATTATCGAAAAAAGTAACATTGTTCACTCCATTTTTCTGTACCCGACGAACATGCAGTTTTTCAGCACGGCTGAGCTGCTGGAAATTGGCGATGTCCCGTTTAGTACGCCTAATGACAAGCCTTACCGTCATGAAGCACTGTCGTATTACCGCAAGGTAGCGACACATTATAACCTGAGCGTCCGTCATTACGAGGAAGCAAAAACGATCACACGACAGGATGATGGTACATTTACTGTACATACGGTGAGCAAGCAGGGAATAGCCAAAACGTATTCGTCACGCTATGTCGTCGTGGCTACAGGATATTTTGATCACCCGAACTATTTGGGCATTCCCGGGGAACAATTAGATAAAGTTACTCATTATTTCAGTGAAGCCCATCCCTACACCGGCACGCGGGTCGCAATCATCGGCGGCAGCAATTCTGCGGTGGATGCAGCGATGGAACTCGTACGTGTCGGGGCTTCCATTGACATGGTGTATCGCCGAACCGAGCTGTCTGAATACATTAAGCCGTGGGTTCGTCCACTGTTTGACAGTATGGTGCAAAAAGGGAAAATCACGCTCCATCTGGGCGCCCGCATCACTGAGATTCATCCGGATCATGTAGTGGTCACCCCGTTGGAGAAAGCAGCTTTCCGACTCGAAAATGATTTTGTACTGGCACTCACCGGGTTTCACCCGGAACGGAAGCTGCTAGAGTCTGTCGGTGTCCACATGGCTGAGGATCTGGACAAACCGGAATATGATCCTTCCACGATGGAGACCAATATACCGGGTATATATGTGGCGGGTGTCATCGCTTCCGGCAGCAATGCCAACGAGGTGTTCATCGAAACAGGCCGCTGGCACGGTCGCCAAATTGCTGAGCATATTCAAAGCTAAATGAACTAAGGAGAACACATATATGGATTACAGTTCACTCATCCTGCTGGTACTGGCTGGTCTTGGAATTATCAGCGGCAACTCCACCGTCACCATTGCCATGGTCATACTACTGCTACTTCGGGTAACCCATTTTCATACTGCTTTCCCCTGGCTTGAAAAGTATGGATTGACGATCGGGATCATCATTCTAACCATTGGTGTGATGACCCCTCTGGCCAGCGGTAAAATCAGTATTAGCCAGGTGATGGAGTCCTTCCTGCACTGGAAGTCGCTGCTCGCTATTGCCATTGGCATCCTGGTAGCCTACCTTGGCGGCCGCGGAGTAACCCTGATGTCTGGACAGCCCATCATTGTGACCGGTTTGCTTATTGGAACTGTAATTGGTGTCGCCTTCTTCAAAGGCGTTCCTGTGGGGCCACTCATCGCCGCTGGGCTGCTGTCGCTGTTAATTGGACGCACTTAGGCTTCCCAGCGTATCCTTTGTCTGGCCGCTGGCAGATGCTATCCATAAAAAAACGTATTTGACCAGCGGCAGACATAAGATCGAAAAAGACAGTCAACGTAAAAAACGAATGAACCGGAGCAATCTGCATGAAGGACTGAATTTCAGTCCCACTTTGTGTTATACTCTTATCGCATAATTTGGTAAATGCAGGAGGCCTGACCGATGTCCCGACAATTTGTAACGGAAGCTGTAATGGTTGCCATATATGGCCAACTGCTTACAACTCCCGCCCCTGTGGAATATATAGTGCCTTACACATCGTTGCTGGAGCTATACGAATTTCAGGATAGCACGGAACCGCTCATGGATAATCCTGCGGACGATCAGCATGTGAAGCGAAAGGTAAGCGAACTGATCAGCTATTTTGAGGAACCTTTGAATCAGAAAAAAATCCGGCGTGCGCTTCAGATGCCCTGGGCCAAAAGCTTGCCCATCCTGTTCGACGCCAACACCTCGCTGATCGTCATTAATGCCGTCGATACTGCGCATTACGGAGAATATTTTGATCCAATCGAGACTGAATTGGTGCTAACAGCCCAGCGTGAGGAATTACCTATTTTGACTGATCAACTGGACTGGATTCACCGAATTATTGAAGCTTCCGTTCCTGTACATGTGTACGACATAGATGATTTTGATTTTGCGGTGGATGGTCCGATGCTTAACAACCCTTAACATGCAGCACGCGCGCCCCAAGGACAACAAAGCGGCGGAGTATCACACAGGTTAAACCCCTGTAATGCGATACCCCGCCGCTTTTTCATGTCCCTAAACGGTTAACCTACACGCTATTTCTAACGTTAGAGCTTTAAGACTGCTCTTCCTCGGCATACGTGTAAATAATGTCGTCATGTTCCTCCAGATACTTCACTTCCAGATGATGCCCCTTCAAGTACCAGTAATCCTGATCCTCCATATAAAACGTAATGCCAGCCGCTTCATGTTGTAATACGGGGTGCTGCGGAGGCTCTACGGCAATTCCCAGAGAAAAGCCCGGATGTAACCCGCCGCCCGAACTATAGCGGGCAAAAAAACGGATCGTATCTCCACGGTTCAGACCAAGCTCCTTGATGTACCACTGTGCCGCTGGTTCAGTTACCTGTATGCTCATGCGTTAGCTCATCTCCTTGTACAATTACATCCTGTTAACTATATCATAGCATGATTTAGAATGACCACCAACCACCCCTTACTCAAGTGAAAATCTCCAGCGAGCGATATACATTTTTTTGAAAAAGGTTTGACAATTCACAAAAGACGGTGTTAAGATTCAACCATACGAGATCCATTTTGAAATTAATTACCAAATTGAACGATTACTCAAATGTTCAGAATGAATCCAATTCAAAGAAGAAAGGAGTGCTACCGATGCTAAACATTCATCTCGCCTTTTACCCAACTCTACAAACACAACAACTTCATACCGGAGCATCTCCCCTGACACATCCTTCTGAATTGGGCCATTCACGTTGTATGGTTTAATACGAGTGGCTGCCTGCGTTTGAGCAGTTTTTCAGCGGTGAGTGTGCTGAATATACCTGCGCGCCATATGATATTGAGATTTAAGGCATATCGTCTGCGGACGGTATGCCTTTTTTGCGCCTGTTACCGGATTGAAGCTAGTGGTAGCAAGCCTTATTGTTTATTCAAAATGGTACAACAACTCTCGCATGAGCTTTACATGAAAGGATGGGATTCCTCTTGTTTTCGGTACTCAAAAATTTAAGCTGGTTTTTTAAAAGAGAACGAAGCCGGTACTCGATTGGGCTGTTTATGCTGATCGCCGTTGGCGTTTTGGAGCTGGCTCCTCCTTGGCTGCTAGGCAACGCTATTGATGAGATCGTACGCGGTTCAATTTCATGGTCCTCGCTCTGGCGTTATATTTTTTTCATTTTTGGCATTATTGCCGTCATCTACTACATTACGTACATATGGATGCACAAGCTGTTTGGGGGTGCAAATCTGGTGGAGCGCCTGTTGCGCACACGCTTTATGAATCATCTGCTGCGGATGACACCTCCATTTTTTGAGCGCAATCGTACGGGTGACCTGATGGCTCGTGCTACGAACGACCTTCGCTCCGTCGCTAGTACTGCGGGCTTTGGCATGCTGACGCTAACGGACTCCACAGTTTACCTGAGCGTCGTGCTAGTCGCCATGGGTACCCTGATTAGCTGGAAGCTGACACTGGCGGCGGTCCTGCCGCTGCCATTCATCGCACTGGCAATGAGCATTTACGGCAAAGCCGTTCACGAGCGCTACACGCTGGCACAGGATGCATTTGGCGATATGAACGACCAGGTGCTGGAATCCGTGGCAGGTATCCGGGTTATCCGCGCCTATGTACAGGAACGGATGGATGAAAAACGGTTCGCCGATATTACCGATGACGTATTTCGCAAAAATCTAGCGGTCGCCCGAATGGACGCTCTCTTCGAACCAACGATCCGCTTATGCGTAGGGCTTAGCTATGTGATCGGACTTGGCTATGGTATTTATTTGGTATTTCATAACGATATTACACTGGGCGAGCTGGTATCCTTTAACATGTATCTGGGGATGATGATTTGGCCGATGTTTGCCATTGGCGAACTGATCAACATTATGCAGCGCGGTAGCGCTTCCCTCGATCGGGTGAACGAAACTCTCCATATGGAGCCGGACGTACAGAATGCAGCTCAGCCTGTAACGGTTAACCACCCCGAGTCCATTACGATGAAAGATGTTACCTTCCGCTATCCAACCTCATCTGTTGACAATCTGTTACATGTGAATTTGGAGCTGAAACGTGGGGAAACACTGGGTGTCGTCGGCCGAACAGGCAGCGGGAAATCCACCCTGCTCAAACAGCTACTGCATGAATACCCGACGGGCAGCGGTGACATTTTAATCTCTGGCACTCGGCTGGAGGACATTGCTGTTGAACAACTGCACAGCTGGATCGGCTACGTGCCACAGGAGCAAATTCTGTTTTCCAAATCAGTGCGTGAGAACATTCAGTTCGGTAAACCGCGTGCAGATGATGACGATATCATGGAAGCGATCCGTACCGCAGCCTTTGATCAGGATTTAGGCACCCTGTCCGATGGACTGGACACACTCGTCGGAGAAAAAGGCATAGCCCTGTCCGGCGGGCAGAAGCAACGCGTTTCGCTGGCACGCGCCTTTATCGGCGATCCCGATATTCTGGTGCTAGACGATGCATTGTCCGCGGTTGATGCTCGAACAGAAGCACGTATTATTGACAATATCCGGCGTAAGCGCTCGGGTAAAACAACTCTGATCTCCACTCACCGTCTCTCGGCTGTAGAACATGCAGACCGGATCGTCGTGCTGGAGCAAGGACGCATTATTGAGGAAGGAACCCACAGCGAGCTGCTTCAGGCAGATGGATGGTACCGTCAACAGTATGAACGGCAGCAAGTGGAATCTGTTCTGACCTCAGGGGAGGTTTCCTAATGAAATCCAATATCGGCAAAAGGCTATTCCAGTATGCCCTGACGAGCAAAGCTGGCTTTATCGCGGCACTCATCGCATTGACTATCGGGGTAGCCGCCGAGCTGGCCGGACCCTTCATCGCCAAAACGATGATCGACGACCATATGCTCGCTATTGAAAAACCATTTTACGAGACAACTAGCGTGGACAGCACCGTAAGCTATGCCGGAACCCATTTCAAGCGTGAAGACCGCTTTGAGACCGGGGAGGCCAAAGGGCGTGAAGCGAGGATTTTACAAGTCGGCAAATCCTTCGTATTTATTGATGGCTCGGTGCAGGTGGCTGACGGTAACCGCTCCTTTGCGAACGGCACGCTGACGGTGACACGCGGCTCCGGCACCTTTCGCTATGATGCCAAGGCTTTGACAGCCGATGAGCTGTATAGCTTTTACAAACCGGAAATGCCCGGTATCTTTCAACTGATTGGCTGGTATTGCTTCTTTCTGGTCATTTCGATCTTTGCCGAATTTGGCAAAACGTACTGGCTGCAATCCTCGGCCAACAAGGTCATTCAAAAGCTTCGGCTTGACCTCTACGCACACATTCAACGGTTGCCAGTTTACTTTTTTGACAATCTGCCCGCAGGTAAGGTCGTATCCCGTGTTACGAATGACACAGAAGCGGTAAAAGATTTATTCGTGGCCGTACTGTCGAACTTCACTTCAGGTATTGTCACGATGGCCGGTGTATATGTCGCACTCTTTTTGCTGGACTTCAGACTGGGTCTGATCTCTCTGTTCATTGTACCGCTGCTGATCTTGTGGATTGTGCTGTACCGCAAGGTCGCCACCCGCTTTAATACGATCATTCGGTCCCGGCTCAGTGAGATTAATGCGATTATCAATGAATCTATTCAAGGGATGTCCATTATTCGCGTGTTCCGGCACCAGAAACAAACGCAACATGAGTTTGAAGAACTGAACGATGATTATATGAAGCATCAGAATAAAATGCTGAATTTGAACGCCTTCACTTCACACAATCTGGTTAATGTGCTGAGAAATCTTGCCTTTGCCGTCGTGTTGTGGTATTTCGGAGCCGAGGCGCTTGGCACGACTGGCAGTGCTGTATCACTAGGCGTACTATACGCCTTCGTCGATGTACTGGGACGACTGTTCCAACCGATGACTGGTATGGTCAACCAGCTTGCGGTGCTGGATGCTTCAATCGTATCCTCGGGACGGGTATTTGAACTGATGGATGAAACCGGAGAACTGGTAACAGACGGTACGATGCCGCGTTACAAAGGTCTGGTGGAGTTCGACGACGTAACCTTTGCCTACAAAAAGGATGCTGTCCTTAAGCATATTTCCTTTACTGCACATCCCGGCCAAACGGTTGCTCTCGTCGGACATACCGGATCAGGCAAAAGCTCGATTATTAACCTGCTGTTCCGGTTTTATGATCCGCAAAAAGGAACGATCACCATTGACGGAACCTCTGTCAAGGACATTCCGAAGCAGTGGCTACGCCATCATATGGGAATCGTTCTTCAAGATCCATATTTGTTTACAGGTACAGTAGCCTCCAATGTCAGTCTGGGAGACAGCCGGATTACCAGAGAACAGGTGAACAAAGCACTGTGTGATGTCGGGGCTGACAAACTGTTGGCCCACTTGCCGCAAGGCTTTGACGAGCCAGTGATCGAAAAAGGAAGTACTTTATCAGCCGGGCAGCGTCAGCTCATTTCCTTCGCCCGCGCGTTGGCCTTTGATCCGGCTATTCTGATTCTCGATGAAGCTACCGCCAATATTGATACCGAAACTGAGGCGCTTATCCAATCTGCGCTGGAGGTGCTCAAGAAGGGACGTACTACCTTCATCATTGCTCACCGCCTGTCGACCATCCGCAGTGCGGACCAAATTCTGGTACTGCATCGGGGTGAGATTGTCGAGCGAGGCAACCATGACGAGCTTATGGCTCAGGGTGGTCGCTACTTCCAGATGTATCAGCTCCAGTCAGGAACGGCGGGAACAGATACAAATGCATCCTCTAGTGCATCGTCGGAACAAGAAGCTTTACTTGCAGAGCAAACTGCTGTACCAGCAGGAGCTGCCACTTCTGGAAAAGCCGGTACCCGAGCAGGTACCAGCTCCTTGCAGAAACCGGGCACAGGTCAAAACGAACCCGGCTTGGCTGGCGGAAGCGCATAAAGTAAGCACACAAAGCATGCATAAAAAAACAGCAAGTCTCCGGATCAATACAAAGGAGGCTTGCTGTTTTGCTATTTCTAAATAGTTGTTTCGTGTGTACGCTACAAGTATTATTGGGCTACCGAGGTGCCTGATCCTGTAGGAGGAAACACAGTTCCCTCTACCGCCTTAATCGTAACTTTATACTTGCTGTCCACCAGTGTACTTGTATGGGTATCCGTAATGACCTGGATATTCATTTCCCCCGGCTTTGGACTTGTAAATTTATAGTAAATTACTGCATTGGCGTCATCTACGTAGTCGATATGATCCACTTCAATGCCGTAACCGGGATTGGGTGCCTGCAAACGGGTTAATGTTACCTTGTTCTGCTGGTCATTCACCTTCTCTACACTCATACTAATCCCATTTTGCTGGCCCGGATCTGAAGGCTCAGCCGGATTTTCTGGAGTGGATTCAATCGGTTTATGATTTTGCACAAATTCGGATGCATGATAGACCATCTCTGCTGCCTCCATTCGGGTTACTTTACGTTCCGGATTAAAGTTGCTCTTTTCATCTAATTTAGCAATTTTGGTCAACAGCAGGAACTGAACCGCTTCGCTTGAATCTTGGTCCAGCTTCTTGCCATCCGCCACATTAATGTACATGCGTACTGTTGGATATTCTCCGGTTGCACTAACCGCTTTGTACAGTATATTCGCGAATTGTTCTCTTGTCATCTGAGTGCTTGGATCAATATCCGGTGATAACGGAATTTGGTGTTGAGCCGCAATCCGGTAAGACTTGGCATACCATGCCGAAGACGGAATATTTGCGAATGAACCCGTCGTGAAATCCGGCATAACCTGAAGATCCATCGCATTAACGACCATATGCACCCCTTGTGCATACGTAAGTGATTGATCAGGCGCAAACTTATCCTTCGTGATGCCCTGAATAATACCTTTGTTCTGAAGCGAACTTACAATCTTCTGCTGCTCTGTTCCTTTTATATCACGAAATGCCGAAGCTGACGTAGCCACTGCCAACGAACAGATCACCAGCAAAGCTGCTGTCACGCTTTTTTTTTTTTTCATGAGATGCACCTCCATATTTACTATGTTTCTTCTATACTTATCGACGCAATACTATCAACAAATGTTTCAGATACTCAGAAATTGATTGTAAAAGGGTATATTGGGCTACATCCGACAGGGTGCTTTCAGGCCAAGAAGATGCAGCGTATGTGCCAAAATATCAGCAGTTTGTTCAGCCAACTGAATGCGCCACGCCCCACCATCGACAATCCGTTCCTTGGCGTAAAAGCGGTTGAACGCCTGCGCCGTATCCAGCGCAAACCTCGCGATAACCGAAGGTTCCAGTTGTCGAGCCGCACGTACCAGTTGTCCCTGATAACGAACCAGTTGCTTAAGCAGAGCCCAGCCTGCATCCCCCAGCATTTCAGCCAGTGCATAGGTTGGATCAGGTGCATGACCGTCCCTTGTAGGAACGTCGATACCAGAACCAACCACCGTTCCAGCACCAGCATGCGCTTTTTCCAAAAGACTGCGTATACGTGCATATGTGTATTGTACATAAGGCCCTGTCTCACCTTCAAAGGTTAATGCATCCTCCAGTGAGAAATCCACTTCGTTCAGGCGGTTATTTTTTAAGTCACCAAAAATGATCGCCCCGATGCCGACGTCCTCGGCTATTTCCTGTTGATCCTGTAAATCGGGATTCTTCTGAGTGATGATAGTTAGAGCGCGGGCCACCGCTTCATCCAGCACCTCCTCCAGCTTCACGACCTTGCCGCGTCTTGTGGACATTTTTTTACCTGCAAAACGCATCAGACCAAACGGTACGTGCTCACACTGCTCCGCCCACGTCTCCCCTGCACGCTTTAGCACCTCAAACACCTGCCGGAAATGCAACTGCTGCTCTCCACCTACCACGTACAGCAACCGATCAGCTTTCATCACCTCATGACGGTAGATCGCCGTAGCCAAGTCACGTGTCGGATAGATGGTAGTCCCATCCTTTTTCAAAATCAGACAAGGCGGCAGCCCTTCATCCTCCAGACGCACCACAAGCGCACCGTCACTTTCTTCCAGCAAACCTTTCGTCTTTAATTGTTCAACAACCGCCTGCATTTTATTATTGTAAAAGCTCTCTCCCAGTACATGGTCGAATGTAATGTTCAGACGCTGGTACATGCGATCAAATTCTCGCAGGCTGACTTCAACAAAAAACTCCCATAGCCGCTGAGCCTCAGTATCTCCATGCTCCAGACGACGGAACCATTCTCGACCTTCGTCCTCCAAAGACGGGTCATGCTCGGCTTCCTCATGAAAACGCACATACAGCTTAAGTGACTCTCCAATCGGATCTTGCTGTAGCTGCCCCTCATTTCCCCATCTTTTATAAGCCGCAATTTGCTTACCAAACTGTGTTCCCCAATCCCCCAAATGATTCACACTAACTGGAACATACCCCGTTTCCCCGAGAATGCGGTACAGTGCAGCACCGATGACAGTAGAACGAAGATGGCCGATACCAAACGGTTTGGCAATATTGGGCGAAGACATATCAATCACTACCCGCTGTCCGTGTCCGAGATCTGGCTTGAAAAATTCGGGTTTGCTCAATTCAGCCAGCATCAGTGGAATATGAATGGAACGCCCCAGTGTTATATTGACATAGGCTCCTGATGCCGAAGCAGTCAGTCCTTCCTTACGGGTTATGGCCTCCGCCAGTTCCAACGCAATTTGCTGCGGAGCCTTCCTAAACTTTTTAGCCAGCAAAAAACAGGGAAACGCTACATCCCCCCATTCCGGTTGTGGCGGTACCTCCAATAAAGAGGAAATCTCCTTTTCCTCCAAGCCCGTATGGGCAGAAATAGCCTGAGTAGCGATCGATAACAGCATGGCTTTCTCTCCTTTTTTTCATTAGAATCTAACAAAAAAAGCTCCCGCCTCTTGAATTATTCAAGAGACGAGAACTTCAATATCCCCGCGGTACCACTCTTCGTAAATCGGATTGTGCAATGAACTATGCATAATCGCCGATTTCACTCCAATGACAAATAACGGTGTCTGCCGGGCTGAACTACTAACGGAACTCCGTGTTGGAACAACCGTCTCCCGGGTGCGCTTCACGTTGGGCCTCATACCGGCTTCCACCTTTTCCGGCTCGCTGTAATGATATGGCTCCCCTGCTACTCTCCCGTTCCAAGACGTTAATTCCCATCATTATACAAACCTATCCTGTAGAAAGCAATGTTTTATTTTCTGTTCAGGCGCTGGCTCGATTATATGTAATTACACAGCCACCATTTGGCGGCATGCCTGAACACAACGGCGGCAGGCTGCTGCACATTGCTTGCAATGCTCATGAGCGTGCTTACCGCATTCAGCAGCACATACTTCACAGGCTTTGGCACACAGCTCACAAATTTGCTCGGCAAATTCCGTTCCGCGTTCCAACATTTGAGCAGCAAACCCGCATATTTCTGCACATTCCCGGCTCACTCGAATACACTCGCGCAGCATAGCCAAATCATATTCCTTCAAGCTCGCCACGTAACAGACGTTGCAAGCGTTCATACATTCCAGGCAAGCATCCACGCATTGTTGGTATGAATGTTTCATAATACATTACCTCCCTGTTGTTGACCCTGCTGTATTATTACCCGTCGACAATTGAGATTAATCAACCGTTGTTCACGCTTTCAACTTGACCAAACAAAAAATCCCGGCTTATGTAAGGAAGTGTACTATATTCCATCCCATCCGTGCAAGGGGATAAATCACACAACTCCCTAATGCCTGCTCCTGACTTGCACACCGACAATCATTCCTCTATTGTAAAAAGAGTATGTCTAACCATAGATCGAGGAGTGAGCATTGCAAATGAATATATCTTCTGTAGAGGAGCATCGACGGGAGGCCCCACAGCAGGTTAGCTGCATGGTTGTAACCGTCTCCGACACCCGCACCGTGGAAACAGATACCGGAGGACGTCTACTGGTGGATCTGTTGGAAACGAACGGCTATCAGGTGGCCCGATATGTTATCGTCAAAGACGACTATGATGGCATCCGGCAACTGGTATCCGAAGCAGCGGAACGCGATGACATTGAGGCTGTTCTTCTGACAGGCGGCACCGGTATTTCCCCGCGTGATACAACGTATGAAGCCGTATCCTCTCTGCTGGATAAGGAACTGCCCGGATTTGGGGAAATCATCCGTTATTTAAGCTTTGCCGAGGATATTGGTTCTGCAGCGATATTGAGTCGTGCTGTAGCTGGCACTGTCGACCGGACAGCCGTGTTTTCTATGCCAGGCTCACGTGGAGCCGTCCGTTTGGCGATGGAGCGCATTATTATACCTGAGCTGCGGCATGTCATGAGGGAAATTTACAAATAACACACAGATTTTCCTCTTATGCTCTGAAACACAAAGAGGCACCCCATTATTTGCAGGGTGCCTCTTAAAACTATTCCTTTTCTTCCACTTCTGGCTGCATATAGCTGTCGATCAGCTTTTGTTTCAGCCCCCATACCTTTTCACTGAGATTTACACGGTAAATTTCCGGGTTCATTTTCCGCAAATATTCCGGCCAAAACAGTTGCAGCTGGGAAGTATGGTATGCGCGAATTTCATCCAGCCCGGGAAGTTCATACACTTTCTGCCCATTTACGAAAATAGGCTCCAGCATCGGAACTGCCTCGTAATTTTCCACATACTTCTTCATATACGGATGCAACGGGTTAAAGAGTTTCAGCCGCTTTCCATTGCGCGGACGGTCTTCGTCTGGAAAAGAAATATAATCGGCGACAGCTCTCCCTTTCTTCTTATCTATAATACGATATACATCCTTCTTACCCGGTGTGGATACCTTTTCTGGATTGCCTGAAATTTTAATCGTCGGCAGCATTTCGCCTTCTACTTCCCGTTCGACCAGCTTGTAAACCCCGCCCAATGAAGGTTGATCCGAAGCTGTAATGAGTTGCGTCCCCACACCCCATACATCGATACACGCGCCTTGGGCCTTTAAGTTGAAAATTGTATTTTCATCCAAATCATTGGAGGCTACAATTTGTACGTAATCCAGCCCTTCAGCATCCAGCATTTCCCGAGCCTGAATGGATAAATAAGCCAAGTCGCCACTATCCAGCCGGATCGAATTCATCCGTTTACCCTGACTCTCCAGCATCTTCGCTGTTCGAATCGCATGGGGAACGCCACTCTCCAGCGTATCAAAGGTATCCACCAGCAGTGTGACCTGATCCGGTAAAACCTTCGCATACACGTCAAAAGCCTCCTGCTCGCTCATAAAGGTCTGCACCCAGGAATGAGCATGTGTTCCCTTGGTCGGAATACCAAAGTGCTCACCTGCCAGCATATTAGAAGTTGCGTCAAAGCCCGCTACATAAGCTGCCCGTGCTCCCCAAATCGCCGCATCTGCTTCCTGCGCCCGCCGTGTGCCAAATTCCAGCAGCGTATCTCCGCTTGCAACCTGCTTGATGCGCGACGCCTTCGTCGCAATCAGCGTTTGGTAGTTCATAAAATTCAACAACGCTGTCTCAACCAGCTGTGTTTCCATAATCGTTCCTTCGACGCGTACCAGAGGCTCATTCGGGAAAACAAGTGCCCCTTCTTTCATCGAATGAACGGTTCCGCCAAACCTAAACTGGCGCAATGCCTCCAGAAACATAGGATCATACTTCTCCTCTTGCTCTGAAAGGTAACGGATATCCTCTTCTGTAAAGCGCAGATTTGCAATATAATTCACAATGCGTTCCAGACCTGCAAACACCGCATATCCGTTGCCAAAAGGCAGCTTGCGAAAATATGCCTCAAACACAGCTTTGCGTTTGTGACTTCCGTTCACCCAATGGGCGTACATCATATTAATCTGATATTTATCTGTATGTAATGCGAGGCTCGTTGACTGCATCGTAATCATCCTCTCTGACTGTCCCCGGTTTTGCAACGGCGTAACGCCTTGTCCATCCATATTCAGCAATATCCGACTCCATTCTGTTATCGGATATAGATACACAATCGTTAAGTAATTTACTTCTTCTGGCGTAAAATCGTATCCTCAGCCGACCAAACGGCGGCTCCGAGACTTCCCTGAAAATGACCCAAAGCCCAATCATGTCCAGCCTGATTAAAGCTCGCCACAGCGTCCTTGTACACCGTAATCGCAAATCCTTTGTTATAAGCGTCTACAGCCGTATGCAGTACACATATATCCGTACACACACCGATCAAATGAACTTCCGTAATACCACGTTCACGCAGCCTGAGCTCCAGATCCGTGCCAGCGAAGGCGCTGTATCGTGTTTTATCCATCCAATAGATGGAATCACTCTGTGTGGCATAGAGGTTATGGAGCTTGCCATACAAATCTCGTCCCCCGGTTTCACGAATATTATGTGGAGGAAACAGCTTGCTTTCCGGGTGATAAAGATCATCTTCTTCATGCAGGTCCACTGCCATTACGACAAATTCCCCTTGATCCACATACGCCTGCGTAATGGCTGCCATCCGTTCATCCAGTTCTATTGCTGGTGCTCCAACAGGTAGACTGCCATCCACAAAATCATTCGTGTAATCAATAACAATCAATGCCTTCATCGTTCAGTCAGCTCCTTCATCCTCAAATTGGGGAGTATGCATTCTTTACGTGACCTACTAACATACATTAGGTGTAGATAGACAATCGCGGCACCCTGTCACTAAAACGATAAAGCTGTGCCGGTCTCTGTGAATACTGGTTGGAGCTGAGCGGTTTGCCATTCTCGTCCCGTACCTCTTCCAATATTCCCTGTCTGCTACGAGTCGACGTTATTTTGCGAATAAAGTTCGGTTCTTCAAAATCCGGTACGACACTTTGAATGACCTGATACAGCTCGCCCAATGTAAAATGCTGAGGCAAAAACTGCTTGGCTATCGTCGTCTGGAGCATTTGCAACTGGATCTTCCGGTAGGCGTCCACAATAATGTCCCGATGGTCAAACGCCAGCTCTAATTCCTCCAGCGCTTCACGGATCGTGAACAGCCCAACCTCGGAAGCATCATCCGCCGCTTGCCGCTGCTCCAGCATCCATTCCTCTACCAGTGCAAAAAATGCATGCGATATAATCCACCCACGCGGATCGCGCCCAGGTCCACTATACACACCTAGATACTCCAGATGACCGCCATCCACGCCGGTTTCCTCTAACAGCTCGCGCTTGGCAGCTCCGTAAATGGATTCATCTTCCTGACAAAAGCCCCCAGGCAACGCCCAACGTCCAGCAAACGGCCAACTACGACGCTTGATAAGCATTACCTTCAGCTCACGGATTGGCAACGTCTTTGTCACCGTCTTGCGCTCCCGCTTGGTTAAGGTGAACATGACGATATCTGCTGGAGCACCATCGGGGGTGCGGTATTTCTTAATGTTATATGACGCTTTCTGCGTCTCTTCGTTTATACGTTCGTTATCCATTGGCATCACCACATTATATCATTTTGATAAATTCATTATGACATAATAAAAACTTTTGTCAAGAGTTAGGCATTACCCAATTGATCTGACTGTTTACGAAAGACTCGGAATGTCGCTGTAGCTATGCAGCCGAGTATCCCTTCACTATCCTTTACTTCCGCCTCAGTCGTTATGGTACGCCCCCCTTGATGGAGAATTCGTGCCTTAACCTCCAATCGCCCTTGTTTCATCGCAGACAGAAAATGAACGTTCAGATTCGTCGTCACACATAATTCCATATTGCGTGAAACCATACTAACCATCCCCATCGCCTGATCCATCAATGTTGTGAGTACGCCACCGTGAACAATACCCACCACGTTGGTATGCTGTGGTCCAGCTTGTAAAGCGATATGTACCTCTTTTGCATCAGCTTCGATCAATTCACAGCCCAAATACTCCCAAAATGTATTTACTTCACCCTCTACCAAACTACGCAAAATATCCATTCCCTTGTTTTCATCCTTTCTATGATACCCCATTTCCTCTTGAGGTCCGATACAATATGTTATGATTACAAGTTGCTCCTGAAAAAAAGGCGTGGAAGCTGAGCCTCCACACCATACATTATTCTAGTCACTGCAATTGGAGGAGGAAGTGCTTTTTCCCTCTTCCACATTCACCTTTTCGGCAACCGTATCACGAATCGCCATGATAACCATTTGCAGAAGCTCGTTAATTTCCACCTGACTTTGCTGAAACTCCGTTACAATCGGAATGCCGTCAAGTTCTTCCTGAAGCTCCTGAAGCTCAGCCTCTATTTTGGCAATCATGGTTTGATTCTTCAAGGATTCGAAGGCCACAATTTCCTTTTGCTTTTTCTTCATTGCTGCAATCAGTTGCTGGATGCGCTGATGATCACGGATTTTATCCTCTGCTTTACGAAATACCTGTACTTCCTCACTGTTGCCCAAAATACCCGCCAACTCTTGGGCTTTCGCCAATATCATATCGCGATTGACCAAATGATCATGCTGGCGCGCCGCCGGTTGATGCTCTGACTGTTGCAACCGCTCCTCTGTCACTGTCCATCGCTCCTTTTCTCACTTATACAGTCGTACATGCAATTCATATTTGATCCACATGCAAACCTTGCTGTGCTACTTTGTTAACCGTTGACCGCCACGGCAGTTTGAACCAAATCACCCTTGATGTAAAAGGTCATAGGCTCCGTAATTTTCACCTGCACAAAGGTCCCGATCAGATCCTTGGAGCCTTCAAAATGCACCAGCTTATTGGAACGGGTCCGACCGGCAAGCACTTCACTGTTATTTTTGCTCTCGCCTTCTACCAGCACTTCAACCACCTCGCCACGCAGTCTACCGTTAAAACGAAGGCTGTTTTGGTTCACCACATTGTTCAGACGCTGTAGACGCTCTTTTTTGACCGACATAGGAACATTGTCTTCCATGGACGCGGCTGGTGTACCTTCACGTGGCGAATAAATAAAGGTGTAGGCAAAGTCGTAGCCGACCTCGCGCACGAGAGAAATGGTATCTTCAAACTGTTCGTCCGTTTCGCCCGGAAAACCTACGATAATATCCGTTGTCAGCGAAGCATGCGGAACAGCCGCTTTGATCTTCGCCGCCAGCTCCAGAACGCGCTCACGTGTATATTTTCGGTTCATTTTCTTCAATATATCCGTATTGCCGGATTGAACAGGCAGATGGATATGCTCCACCAAATTGCCGCCCTTACCGAGCACTTCAACCAAATGGTCATCAAAATCACGCGGATGTGATGTTGTAAAACGTACACGTGGGATATTAATCTTACGCATATCGTCCATCAGATCCCCGAATCTGTAATTCATATCCTTTAAATCCTTGCCATAGGCGTTGACATTCTGACCCAGCAAAGTAATTTCCTTAAAGCCCTGACGTGCCAAATCCCGTACCTCAGCAATAACATCCTCGGGACGACGACTTCTTTCCTTACCGCGTGTGAATGGAACAATGCAATAGGTGCAAAATTTATCGCAGCCGTACATAATGTTCACCCAAGCCCGCATACCCTCACGCTTCTTAGGCAGGTTCTCGATAATGTCGCCTTCCTTGGACCACACCTCGACCACCATTTCTTTGCTGAAGAGTGCTTCCTTGACGAGCTGCGGCAGGCGGTGGATATTATGGGTACCAAAAATCATGTCGACAAAACCGTGCTTTTGCAAAATCCGGTTGACGACACTCTCTTCCTGCGACATACAACCACATACGCCGAGCAGCATACCTGGCTTCTCTGTTTTGAGATGCTTGAGGTGACCCAGCTCACCAAATACTTTGTCCTCCGCATTTTCACGGATCGCACATGTATTCAGCAAAATGATGTCCGCTTCCTTACGATCCTCTGTCGCCTGATAACCCATTTGCTCCAGCAATCCTTTAATCGTTTCGGAATCATGCTCGTTCATCTGGCAACCGAATGTGTACACGATGTAATGCTTTCCCTCACCGATATGCTTCAGCTCATCCGGAACTGCATTATCGTACAATACCTGTACATCCTCTTTACCGCGTTGCTTTTCTTTTCTATGATTCGGCTCCGCCATAATATTGATTTCACGTCCGCGAATGCGGATCTTCTTGCTATGCTCATCCTGAGAAATGATCTTTGCATCCGAGAAATCAAAATATTTGGAGTAATCTTTCGTTTCCTTGTCCATTCCTTTGGTCGCTCCTTACACCATCTATTTCACGCCAATTACGCTTTTACTGTATCTTTGCATATGGATAGATCTCTTTTAAGCCCGTAAAAACTCCTTTGAAAAACGCATTACACTAAATTATAGCATGATTTATAAGCCATCGCCATATATCCCCGTGAACGCATAATGGGTACGCTGAGAATCTAATGTCCATATTTTTATGGATGACCATTTTGAGAATCCTTAGTATGTAAAAAAGCCCGACTCTTTAGCAAGAATCAGACCCTTTGCCTTTCGGCATTATATACGTATATTAGTCTACGATTTCAGCGTTGTCACCGTTTTTCACGCCGGCTCCGTTCGCTTCATCTGTATCAATGTGCATATCCAAAGCAAAAGAATCGGACACACGCGCAAGAACATTTTCGAATACAAGACCACGTTCGCCGCCGACACGTACTTTAAGCAACTGCTTGTCCTTAATGTCCCATTTCGCTGCATCAGACGTATGGAAATGAATATGACGGGCAGCTACGATTACGCCCTCTTGCAGTTCCACTTCTCCAGCTGGTCCTTTTACTGTGATTCCTGGTGTTCCGTCAATGCTGCCAGATTCGCGTACAGGCGCTTTTACACCGATAGCAAAGGAATCTGTGCGAGAGATTTCAAGCTGGGAAGCCGGACGAGCTGGTCCCAAAATACGAACCTTATCAAATTGGCCCTTAGAACCAATTACGGCTACCGTTTCATTTGCAGCAAATTGTCCTGGCTGGGATAATGGTTTAAATTCCGTCAGTTGATATCCTGCTCCGAACAAAATTTCAATATGCTCTTGAGTCAGGTGAATATGGCGTGCGGAAACGCCGACAGGTACGATTTTACTCATCGTATGGTCACTCCTTTTCTCTATACAATACTTTACACATCTATGCTATTATACGCCTACTTTGCCAAGAAAGAAAAGGAAAGCGGGACAAAGTTCCGTTTTTCGCCCTATTCAGCCTTTAATATCGTGAACTGTCATTTTAGCGAACAGAATAAAGAACAGCATGATTTCAGCTACGATGAGATGAGAGGGAACAACAATAAATATGTTAAGAATAAACAAGACACAGAGGACCCCAGTTAAGAAAAAAATGACTCTAAGACTTGGTTTAAGATGACTTAATCTGTAGCGATGGAATACCAGCAAAACCGACAAAAAGTAAATAAGTACAGAAGCAAAGGTAAAGCAAAGTACAAAGATATAAGCTACTTGTCCCAAAAACAAGAGCTGTATCGAAGCTGCTAGCATGCTAAGTGAAAGATAAATAAACAAATGACCATACATAATCGTCTGCCCTGCTGTTTGTTTTGATTTATCTACGTGCTTCTCCATATTCTCAAAATATTGCCACCAGATTGCGATGACTAATACAAAAGCCAAGGCAGCAAATACAACGGAAGAGACTGTGAAATGATCAGATTGTAAAACAGAAAGCATACTGATTACCGATTCGCCAAGCAGGATTAAGGTGAATTGTGCAAAGCGCTCTAATAGATGCTCCGTATGGATAGGTGTGATCACCAATTTTTTACGACCCATCAAAGGAACCAGGATATCAACAGCAATGCCGACATATAAAATCAAATATCGAACCCAGGATTCAAAAAAGAGGGAGAAACTGGAGATGACTATTCCGATCCAAAAATAGGTACCGAAAAAACGAGCTGTTTCCTGTTTATGACCCGTTTCTTTGGGTGCCGATAGTAAATATTGAACGGCAGTCAAGCCTCTTAAACCAATATAGCCAACAAAAAAAGATACATAATACGCGTCAAAATCTATATTCAGGCTGGCGGTCATAATTAACACGAAAAACAATTGCAGGATCATAAAGATTCGATGCGTCATACTGTCTTGACCAAAACGGTTGTTGTAGACCGTTTGCCCCACCCAAGCCCACCATATCGGAATAAAAATCAAAATAAACTTTGCCAGATGCTCCAAAGAAATACTACCATGTTCAACGTGTAGTAAAACATGAGTGGCCTTGGAGACAGCGGCTACAAACAATAAGTCATAGAAGAGTTCAAGCCAGGTAACCTTTTTTATCAACATTATGTAATGGAGCTCCCCTCTGACAAGGCGGTACAGCATGGTGACTCGTCAGGCTCATCCCAAGGTATGTCATATTTCAGCAAGCGTTGTTTTAGCACCATGCAATACTAGGATGCTCCAATTATTTCGTAATATAACTCACATTGTCAAGGGTATTAAGCAACCAAATGTATATTACATATAGACAAATAATCCATTTTTATCTATATGTACTCTTGATTAAAGCTACTGAGGGTATTATGAAATTGATTCATTTAAGAAGGCATTTTGGAAGGCAGATTTGTTTGTAAATATTCCAGCGCATGTCCTCCCAGCCACCCCTTGACCAGCTCCTCAGAATAATGCTTCAGCAGCAGTTCTGCAAAACCCGGATATTTCCCCGGATGCTCCAGCCCTTGCACATGATACTCAATACCGTCAAAATCAGATCCGAACATCAAATGACGTTCGCCGCCTAGTGAACAAATATGTTCAATGTGTGGCAACAAATCCTCAGCGGTCACCGTACCCTGCTCTTTGAGAAACATTGTGACGAAAGTCAAACCAATCTGTCCGTTACGCGCGATCAACGCACGAATCTGTTCATCCCGAAGATTACGTGTGTGAGGACATACAGCGAAGGCGTTGGAGTGCGAAGCAATCGGCGGTTGAGCTGCCTCCTCCAGCACCTCCCAGAAGCCTTGTACAGACAAATGCGATACATCCAGTAGCAAACCTAATTCATTACAGCGCTTGACCAACTCATGCCCCTTGCGAGTCAGTCCGCCACCCCTCTGCTCCATAATGCCGTCAGCAGCCCAATTTGCATAATTCCACGTCAACCCGATCAATCGGATTCCCAAGGCATAGCACAGTTCAGCATAAAACGGATTTCCTTCCAGCGCTTCCACTCCCTCCAGCGATAGCAGAGCCCACGGTGATCCTTGATGTTGTTTTATTTCATTTCCTTCCGGATGTCCCACTGATGTATCCTTACGTTCTTCCAAGTCTTCCCTCCACAATAGCGGCTTCAACCCGACAGATGGGGATATTATATGCTGTCTGAACAGTTCAACCTGACGAATTATATGCTCAAATCTTGGCGTACCCAGCACCTGGGAAATATATATAGCGAATGTCTGCAAGTTCACATGGCCTTCTAACAAACGCTCTCTTGTAACATCAAGCGAGGGATGACTGAAATCCACCTGCGGGTTAAGCTGCATCTTACACAACACATCACAATGCAAATCGGCAACCGACCATTTCGTGTGTGGTTTACTGTTCATGCATCTTACCTCCATTCATAGATTACAGCGTGATGAAGTTATCTTACAATCTATGTAATAAAGGGCGACTTCCATGCAAAAAAGCCCGTTTACACCATCGTAAACAGGCTCAACAACTAACATTTATTATCTTGGCTCTACAATCAGCTTGATTGCAGTCCGGTCTTCTCCGTCAATAACAATATCCGTAAAAGCAGGAATACAAATCAAATCCACTCCGCTTGGTGCGACAAATCCCCGGGCAATGGCTACAGCTTTAATGGCTTGGTTCAGTGCACCCGCTCCAATCGCCTGCAATTCGGCATTTCCGCGTTCACGCAGTACTCCTGCGAGTGCGCCTGCAACTGAATTAGGATTGGATTTTGCTGATACTTTTAATACATCCATAGTAAGTACCTCCCCTGGGAATGATGATGGTTTGATTCCACTATTAGATGTTATTCGAGGGTCAGCAAAAAATTCCTGCTTTTTGGTGACAGTTTTTCTTATTCTTTCCTTAAGCAGTTTTCAAAAAAGGTTAATCCATCCGCCATTCATCTTCTTTGAGTCTAATTTTCTGAATTTTACGTGCCATACCGTCGTTGTCATTCAACTCTACGCTAACTGCGTGAAAATGCCATTTTCCGTTGTCCGGTTGAAAACGTACCGGAAGCTGAGTCTGAAACTTCTGCAACACGGCGTCTCTCTGCATGCCAAGTACTCCTTCATAGGGACCTACCATGCCTACATCTGTCTGGTACGCAGTTCCTTGCGGTAAAATCGTATCATCGTTGCTCTGCACATGGGTGTGTGTACCAACAACAATTGAAGCACGGCCATCTAGATGCCAACCCATAGCGATTTTTTCCGACGTCGCTTCCGCATGAAAATCAACCAAAATGTGCTTATGCTTCTTGCGCAATTCATCTACGATCTCATCTGCTGCGCGGAACGGGCAATCAATGGGTGGCAGAAAGGTTCTGCCCTGCAAGTTAACGATCGCCAGCTCCTTGCCTCCACCTTTCACCACGGTGTAGCCTCGCCCCGGCGTTCCTGGCGGAAAGTTTGCCGGACGTATGATACGCGGCTCATCATCTATAAAATCAAATATATCCTTATTGTCCCATGTATGATTACCCATAGTAATACCATGTACGCCCCAATCAAAAAATTCTCTCGCGATGGCTGGAGTAATACCTCTTCCTGAAGCTGAATTTTCCCCGTTCACGATAATGATATGCGGGTTGTATTTTGATTTTAGCGAAGGGAGATTTTCCCTTAATGCCTTTCTGCCTACACTACCGAAAATATCTCCAATAAATAGTACGTTGATAGAAAACCCTCCCTGGTATGCCTTACATAATGAAAAGTGGCCCTACAAACAGCGGCCACTTTTCGTTAAATTGCTTTTATTTTGCGTATTCTACCGCGCGGGTCTCGCGAATGACGGTAACCTTGATATGCCCTGGGTAATCCAGTTCATTTTCAATCGTTTTCGTTATATCACGAGCCAGTCGGAATGCTTCCGCATCATCAATTTTCTCTGGCTGCACCATGACGCGAACTTCGCGTCCAGCTTGAATGGCGTACGATTTTTCCACGCCTTCAAAAGACTCGGAAATGCGTTCCAGCTTCTCAAGACGACGGATGTACGTCTCCAGTGTTTCACGCCGCGCTCCCGGTCTTGCTGCCGACAGGGCATCTGCCGCCCCAACCAGCATAGCAATCACTGAAGTCGCTTCGCAGTCGCCGTGATGTGAAGCAATACTGTTGATGACGACCGGGTGTTCCTTGTACTTCTTCGCCAGTTCCACGCCAATTTCAACGTGTGATCCTTCCACTTCGTGATCCAGCGCCTTCCCGATGTCATGCAGCAACCCTGCTCGTCTTGCCAGTGTAATGTCCTCGCCCAGTTCTCCGGCCATCAGACCTGTCAAGTATGCAACTTCCATCGAGTGCTTCAATACGTTCTGTCCGTAGCTTGTACGGAACTTGAGACGTCCCAGGATCTTGATTAAATCCGGATGCAGGCTATGCACACCCACCTCGAAGGTGGCCTGTTCGCCATACTCGCGGATTCGTTCATCCACTTCTTTACGAGATTTTTCCACCATTTCTTCAATACGAGCCGGATGTATCCGTCCGTCCGCTACGAGCTTCTCAAGCGCAGTACGCGCAATCTCTCTGCGAATCGGATCAAATCCGGACAAAATAACTGCTTCCGGCGTATCATCAATAATGAGGTCAATTCCCGTAAGGGTTTCAAGCGCACGGATATTACGGCCTTCACGTCCGATAATCCGGCCTTTCATTTCTTCGTTCGGCAACGTGACCACGGAAACCGTCGTTTCCGCCACATGGTCCGCCGCACAGCGTTGGATGGCCAGTGTGATGATTTCACGAGACTTTTTGTCCGCTTCCTCTTTGGCCTGTTGCTCAATTTCCTTAATCATCTGAGCGGTTTCATGACGAACTTCCTGTTCTACGTTGGACAGAATAATACCTCTCGCATCTTCCGTCGTCAGATTGGAAATACGCTCCAGCTCAGTTACCTGACTCTTGTAAATCAAATCAATCTGCTGCTGGGTTTCATCGATTCGTTTCTCTTTGTTGGCCACTTGTTCTTCTTTACGTTCCAGCGATTCCAATTTTTTATCCAGCGATTCTTCTTTTTGCAGCAATCTTCGTTCCTGTCGTTGAATTTCATTCCGACGCTCACGAGTTTCTTTTTCAGCTTCGGCACGGATGCGGTGAATTTCATCTTTCGCTTCCAATACCGTTTCCTTCTTCAGTGCTTCTGCCTCTTTTTTCGCGTTCTCCACGATTTGCGCGGCAGCTTCTTCCGCACTGGAGATTTTAGCTTCTGCAATAGATTTGCGAATAAAATAACCAATCCCGAACCCAAAGAATAACGCGGCTACAGCAACGAGAACGAACCAGATCGCAGTCATCATCATACTGTTCACCTCCTCGTTGGTTCCTCCAAGGCATTCCTTGGGACTTTTTGCAATTGTCACATTAGCTTTGATCGTCAAACTAAGATAACGGCATGCGGCCGTTTCATTTCATATGCACATGCTTTCACATGTACAATTCCGCTTGGCATAGCGGCATCACTTGTTATTTGGCGATGAGAACGTACCCGTGGACTCCACTTTTTTGGAAGGAAAAAGGGTGTTCCACAAGCATCGTTTCATATATATTTTATTATTTGACAAATGGCATTGTCAAGGGAATGCAAACTTTAGTAGATTACCATGTGGCTTTCCATGTGATAACCAGCTTATCCTATTCGCTTATTCCAGCTAATGGATGCCCGGCTGTTTAACAGCTATTCATCCCACAGCGATAATTCCTCGTCATCGGAAGCCCCGTCTTGCTCGGCCATCGTAAGATGATTGACTACGCGGCGTGTCATTTCCCCCGAATATCCGCGTCTCATGAGAAAGGGGTACGTTTTCCGTTTCTTCTCCATTATATCTCCACGCACCTGATTCCATTTTTTGCGTCCGACTATCAAAGCGCTCTCCCATTCCTCTTGATCGCTGACCTCACCTAAAGCTTCCCCGATAGAGGCTTTAGAGATGCCCTTTTGACGCAGTTCCTGTCTTACCCACATCTTCCCCTTCCGCTGGCTCGTTACGCGCTGCCTTGCCCACTGACGAGCGTACAGATCGTCATCCACAAGTTGCTCCCGCTCCAAACGGTTCAATACTTCATCAATAACAGCTTGACCCATTTCCTTTTGCGTCAAACGCTGCTCAATCTCCTTACGTGTACGTGGCTTTCGTCCCAAATAACGAAGCGCGTGCACGTATGCCTGTTGCTTTTCGTCCGCCAGAACGATTTCTTCCAGTTCCTTTTTGACGAAAGTCGTCCCTTTGAACATATTGTACTTGATCATTACATCTTCCAGTACAGACAATGAATACAGGCCAAAATGAATCGTGTATCTTCCGCGTTTCCTCCCCTGCCCCTGTTCCACCCTCGTAACCATCAATTCCTCATGATCAGGAAAAAGGGAAATTCCTTGCTGCTCATTTTCCTTCGAAGTGTGTTCACCTTCAGCTTCCAATTGCAATGTGTTTCCCCCACTTTGATATACACGAAAGCAAGCTGAGAACGCCCGCCACGCTAAAGTAAAATGTAGCTGACACCGCAGGCCACATTCGATGCAAAAATGCCCTGCACAACTGTGCAGGGCATCAGAATCATGCTATTCAAACGGCTGTGTCATACCCCTGGCTCCAGTTCACAAACCAGGATTCACCAAGATTTACTCGAGCTCCAGCAATTCCTGTTCTTCCTTGGCTTGCTGTGCCAATTCTTCTTCTGTCGGCGGAGCTACCGTCGCAATCAAATTGCTGGCCACCCGAATTTTTTGTTCGATCGTACTAGCAATGTTCGGATTTTCCTTCAAAAATTGCTTCGCATTTTCACGTCCCTGACCTAGTCGTTCACCTTCATAGGAATACCAGGCTCCGCTCTTATCGACAATGTCATACTCCGTACCAATGTCGATCAAACTGCCTTCCTTGGAGATACCTTCACCGTACATAATATCCACTTCCGCCTGACGGAAAGGAGGTGCGACTTTGTTCTTCACCACTTTAATACGTGTGCGGTTACCTACAATGTCATTACCACTTTTCAAGCTTTCAATGCGGCGAACATCCAAACGAACTGTAGAATAAAATTTCAGAGCTCGTCCACCTGGTGTCGTCTCAGGGTTACCAAACATAACACCTATTTTTTCACGTAATTGGTTAATAAAGATAGCAATGGTATTCGACTTGTTAATAGCACCGGACAGCTTACGCAATGCCTGCGACATTAAACGGGCTTGAAGACCAACATGGGAATCTCCCATTTCACCTTCAATCTCCGCTTTTGGCACAAGTGCCGCTACAGAGTCAACAACAACAATGTCTACCGCTCCACTACGTACAAGCGCTTCGGCAATCTCAAGTGCTTGCTCTCCTGTATCTGGCTGCGATAGCAACAACTCATCAATATTGACACCCAACTTGCTAGCATACGACGGATCAAGCGCATGCTCGGCGTCGATAAAAGCGGCTTGTCCGCCTGCTTTTTGTACCTCTGCTATAGCGTGAAGAGCTACTGTTGTTTTACCAGATGATTCTGGTCCATATACTTCAATAATTCGGCCTCTCGGGAAGCCACCCGTTCCTAACGCAATATCCAAAGCAATCGAACCACTGGGAATTGTTTCCACTTGCATGTGGGTGGACTCACCCAACTTCATAATGGAACCTTTACCGAATTGCTTTTCTATTTGACGGAGCGCCATATCCAGCGCAGCACGACGATCTGACAATAAACTCACATCCTTCGTTGTTTGTACTTTAATAATACCTTGTTTTGACACGCTTGCCAAGCATTTTTTCGAACATACATTCGTTTTTTTGTTTACGCAGTTCTCTTCTATACTTCCATCTGTCTCTTAAATCAAAAAAGAACCGCAGGCAAAAAGGCTTTTGCAACGGTTCTTCCGATAGTATGATTATATCATTAATCGTTTACCTAAAACAACTCTATGAAAACTCGTGTCGGATACAGATCATTAAGAGAGCTTCTCATTTTCCACCAGTCTGCGCCATAATCTGTACAGGATTGCTTTAACAGACCGCAGACGAATCGTTTCACGGTTCCCACTCAGCTTCAGCTCGTATACCTCAGTCTCCTTATCACGCTCAGCAATACCGATATAAACCAGACCAACCGGCTTCTGCTCAGAATATCCGGGTCCAGCTACACCTGTAACCGAGAGTCCGAAATCAGTGTTCATGACCAATCTTGCCTGTTCAGAAAGCACAAGGGCTACTTCCTCGCTTACTGCGCCGGGCGCATTGTCCCCCTCCAAATAATCATGAGGCACGTTGAGCAGCTTTTTCTTCAATTCATTGGAATAACACACGATACCGCCCTGAAACATAACTGAGCTGCCCGGAACGGAAGTGATGTGCTCCATCAGCATTCCACCTGTGCAGCTTTCTGCCGCGCTGACAGTCAGTCCGCGATTGGACATCAAATCCACAATAACCTTCTCCAGCGTGACGTCCTCGCTCGCATACATGTATTCCGAAAGGCGCCGCTGAATTTCTGCTTCTGTAGCCCCTAGCTTGACCAATGCCTCGCTCTCGTTGGCCGCCTTGGTGGATATACGGATTGTGACCTCTCCCTCCTTGGCATAAGGAGCAATGGTCGGGTCTGTCTGTGATTTGATCAGATCCAATAAGCGGGTTTCGAGAGCTGACTCGCCGATTCCTGCAAACTTTAGCATTTTCGAATAAATCGGCAGTTCCTCACCACTCAGTGCTTGCTGGAGCAACCAAGGTTTCGCCTGATTCTTAAACATCGGTTTGAGTTCCTTCGGCGGTCCAGGCAAAACCACATAATATTTACCATCCTGTGCAATCGCATCGCCAACAGCCAGACCTGTCTCATTTTCAAGAGGGGTAGCCCCTTCAATGGAAAGCGCCTGACGCCGATTATTTTCGGTCATTTCCACCCCGCGATTACGGAAAAACTGTTCCAGCTTATCCATAGCGAGACGGTCTATATGCAATTTACGCCCCAGCACAGCGGCGATTGCATCTTTCGTCAAATCATCCTGAGTCGGTCCCAAACCGCCCGAGAACAAAATAATATCCGCACGCTTCTGAGCCAGACGCACCGCTTCCTGAAGTCGATCCATGTTATCGCCAACAACCGTCTGAAAATATACATCAATCCCAATCGTAGCCAACTCTTGCGACAAATATTGGGCATTTGTGTTCACAATTTGTCCGAGCAATAATTCAGTTCCTACTGCGATGATTTCAGCTTTCATCGTTTCTGCCTCCTGTAGAGCGAATGTTGTGGGAATTATGCAAAGAAACAGCAATAAGCAAACTCCCTATCGCTGTTCCCATGAAACTTATCCTATTAGACCTTGGAGGAGCGGAGTAAATGACTGTTCTTTACAAAATAGTCAATTCCCGAGTAAATAGTAATAAACGCAGCCGCCCATATCGTTATTAAATCAAACGGAATACCCAGAAAGACAAACGGAAAATTATTAATGAGCAACGCTACAATGGCAACAATCTGGATAATGGTCTTTAATTTGCCCCAGTTGCTTGCAGCGACCACAGAGCCATCCAATAAAGCAATTTGACGCAGACCAGTAACCGCAAACTCACGGCTAACAATGACAACAACAATCCACGAATCAATCTTGCCCATTTCCACCAAAGAAACCAAAATAGCAGTTACCAGAAGCTTATCCGCAAGAGGGTCCAGTAATTTCCCCAAGTTGGTGACCATGTTATTTTTACGGGCCAAGTATCCGTCAAGACCATCCGTGCTGGCGGCTACGAGGAAAATGATAGCCGCCATCAACTGATTATACGGCAGCTCGAAAGCTCCGATCTCAATCGGCGGCGGATAGAAACCAAAATCCACCAGCAAGGCCAGCATCATCACCGGGATGAGGCAAATCCGCGTTATTGTAATTCTGTTGGGTAAATTCACAACACACTCTCCCCTGATTATCGTACTTGATTAAAAATGGCAGTTTTCGGATTGAATTCAATCCTATGTAAATCGTTTTGACTACCGCTATACACCTGATCATCTGCATTTTCGTTACAAGTATAATATGGTGCAAAACGCATGTCAAAATAACCTGCCGCGCATCAAGCATCATTTATTCTTACAATATGCATGAGGGAAAACGGCTTTATTTCATATTCGTAAATTGAAGTTCCAATGGTAAATCAGCTTTGCGCAATAACTGAATGACTGCTTGTAAATCATCCTTGTTTTTTCCGGTCACGCGGATCTGATCGCCTTGAATCTGACTTTTCACTTTCAGCTTGGAGTCCCGGATAAGAATGTTAATTTTTTTGGCATTATCCTGATCAATCCCCTGCTTGAGTGTAAGACGCTGGCGTACTGAACCCAAAGAAGCTGGCTCCAGCTTCCCGTACTCCACGTTTTTAAGGGATATACCGCGCTTGGCCATTTTAGATTGCAAAATATCAATTACCGCATTGAGCTTGTATTCGTCTTCCGATGCAATTGTAAGTGCTTCCTTTTCAAGCTTAAGGCTGCTTTTGCTCCCCTTAAAATCAAATCTTGTTTCAATTTCACGCTCCGTCTGATGAACCGCATTGGTCAATTCCTGCATATCCATTTTGGAGACGATATCAAATGAATTTTCTGAAGCCATCGTTTCACTTTCCTTTCCACAACAAAGTTCAATAACTAATTATAGGCTAGTCATTTACAAAAATCCAATAATCCTATCACTAAAAAGACGCCCTTGCCATTTAATGACAAAAACGCCTTTATTTTATTCCACGGTCAACATATCTATATAAGTTGAACTAAAG
>NZ_JBITPH010000012.1:0-188497 GCF_050467685.1 Paenibacillus sp. NRS-1782 | reverse complement strand
CAGTTTTCAAAGATCAAACCTACAGTGTGTCTTGCTTTTGTCTTGCTTCGTTTCACCACCGCGTCTCAGCGGCGACTTAAATAATGTAACACATAACTTCATTTTACGTCAAGCTTTTTTAAAAAAAATTATTTTCATGCTTGTTTGCAACATATTTATCCTGCTGTAAACAGATCTAAATTATTCATGCTGCTTAATGGGGCGAGTTATAACTTAGCATATCTTTTATAAGCTCGTCAACCTGTAACGACAATTTTTATGTTTTAAGCGTCAATGTGACTCTATTAAGCATAAAAAAAGGAAGAAAAACCCGTTTTAACGGACCTTCCTCCCGCTGATTCGATGTATCCATTAAATAAGGGAATAACGTAATTCACTATGGTGTCCGCGAGTCGTTTCCCTGATTAATGAGCGGTATACAAGCTTACGCAGCACTACGGTAAGATCCAGTTGGAGATTTTTTAGCTCAGAATGATTGATAAGCTCATCTATGGACCAAGGCTCCCATCTGCTGCCTAAAATGCGGAATAGCGGTGCTGAGCACCCCTCCATTTTAGACATCACTGAAAATTCGCAAGCAAGCATCACAAGCTCAACTCGCTGCTCAAGGGTTTCCGTACTTAACGTGAGTTCGTTGTACAGCTTGTAGATCGTACGATCCAACGGCTGTATCTGAACCCACAAGTGAACCGTCGGATAAATTCCCCGATCAATAAGCTCAATGGATGCCCAATGATCCAACGCCTTCAGAATACTCTGATGAGCGTCAATAATCCGACCTTCTCGCATCGCTCTTTTACCATGAACGTAATTAGCCAGAAAACGGGCGAACTCATGAAATTGCTTTTGCTCCCGTAACGGGCCGTTGAATTCGATAATTTCCCGCCTCAAAAAACTAACCCTTTCATCCCGCTCCCACAGGATGCGGCCTTCCAATAAATAATCTATTATGTTGGCATGTTCACCGGCGATAATCCACCCTTTCAGACAATCCAGTGTTACGTACAACACCTGACACCTTAAGCCATTAATCAGTAAATGCTGAATGGAACGGGCTGGCATTCGACTTTCTCCAATAATTAGAATGAGTTCATCAAAATCGTACAGCATGGCTCCATGAAAATATTCGCTCGGCTTTCTATACAAAATAATACCGATCGAATCTTCCTGCAACAATTCATCATATATCAAGCTTAATTTGGTTAGCTGCACTTCTACCTCCATACCTGTAAGGCGGCCATTACCGCTAAATTTGGATATATGTGAACATTTCTACATAAAAAAAGAAACTTCCTTCTTCAATTCTATCATTTTATATTTTATTTCAGGATTTTTGCAAATTCCTCATTTATTTATTTCTTTTAATGTATCCCAAGCGGCTTCATCCGCAAAGGTCCGGTTCCAAACACCGATTCCCCCAAGTTTCAATGACTTGGCAAGTTGTACCCTTGCTTCCAGCGATACACGATCCTCCAGCCAAATCTTTTTAACAATGCCGTCTTCATTATACTCGACATAATTCTGGCCTTCCGACGCTCTAAATTTAGGCTTCAGCTTAAATTTCTCGATAATCGCTGCCGCTGACTCCATACCAAGTGATTTGGAGCTAACCTTGATGGTATCCCCTTTAGGTGTTTCAGACCATACACGAGTGTATAGCGGAATGCCCAAGACAACTTTTTGAGATGGTACTTCATCCTCCTGAATGATTCGCTTGATCGACGTTTCCACCCACGGCAGGGAGGCGACTGAACCAGCCTTCGGGCTGGCTGCCCAATGCTCATCATAGGCCATAACCATGAGATAATCCGTAATGGAACCCAATGATTTTCGATCCAGAAAAGCAGACCACATCTCACTTTGAGATTTAGGTGTTACGTCGATAGACAATATCAAATCATGTTCACGTGCCATCGGCTTAAGCTCTCGCAAAAATTGGGTGACATTGGGTCCATCCTTCGTATGAACATTTTCAAAGTCAATATTGATACCGTCCAGACCATTTTCCCCGGCAAGTGTAATCATCTGATCTATAATCGACTTTCGCCGTTCAAAGGTGGACAAGACCTCTGTCGTTAATTCAGGATTAAAGCTGTTGCTCAGCAAGCCCCATACCTCCATCCCCTTGCGATGCGCCCAACTGACATAGGCAGGGTCCGCTTTGCTTTGTACGGTGCCCTCATTATTTATGACACTGAACCAGGTGGGACTCACCACATTTACTCCAGGCATAGGGTCAAATTTGGAAGGATCGGGTTTACGGTTGTAAACAGCCTCCCAGGCGAGGTTCACAGGTCTCCCCTCCCAGTGATTCTCGGAGATAGATGGAATATCTTTAGCCGGGGCGACCGCAAGCTCTTCTCCTTCAGAGACATTGGCCGCCTGCACATATCCAGCGTAGCCATTATCCAGTTGAACAAAATACCAATCAGCCTGCTTGGACCAAATACGCACCTCCGTTTGTTGAGGTATATCCGTCAAAATAAAAGACAGACTGGAGGCTTCTTTACGCAAAGCAATTTTGGCATCCTGTCGCCCATCCTTCCTCTCCACGTTCCCCAATTTGACTTTCTCTCCGGCTTTCATCAGGATAACTGCACCGGTCACTGTGTCTTCATGAACAGATACACCATATACTTCACGAACAGCTTGCATAGGTATATAAACTAATCCACTAATAATCTGGGGAGCTGCGCTAAGCATATATGATGTTCCATTCAATTCCCCTTGGGGCTTCGAAACGGTCATATGCAACAAATTTTGCCTCGTAGCCAAAATAATAGTTTGGCTGTCGCCCTCATATCGAATCGCCGGATCAATTTTACTTTGCACAAATTTGAGCGGTACCAGCATGTTCTTGCCAGAGTTTTGGGCTTCATATCCGGTCAACTTTCCCTGGATAAAAATCGGACGAACGCTGCCTTTCCAATTGGGTTTTTCATGCAGTGGATTACCGAACCATACGACAGTAATTGCGCAGATGATCGCTGCGAACAATAGCAAGCTTGCTGCCCCTTTGAAACGTGAACGTTTACGGCGGCTTTTGGAATGATTTCTGGCCAATATTCAACCTCCATTGTCGAAAACAAAAGTTATTTAAACAAAAAAACGCGGTAAATCCCCGCTTGTGGGGAATTTCTCACGTTTCCAACCCATTAGAATATATACATACCACACCAAAAAACTTTTATTCCTTGTTTTGCTGAATTTCCTTGTTCATACAAGCTTTGCACACTCCGTATAACTCCATACGATGTCCATGCACTTCGAAACCAGTCTCCAGCGAGGCATGGTGTTCCACTTCAGCCAAGTACGGATAACTGAAATCTTCAATCTTTCCGCATTTTTCGCAAATGATATGATAGTGCTCCGAAACATTGGCATCATAACGACTGGCGTTATCTCCATAGGTCAACTCATGTACCATACCCGCTTCTATAAACATCTTTAAGTTATTATAAACCGTAGCCACACTCATGCTTGGAAACTTGGATTCGAGCGCACGATATATTTCATCTGCGGTCGGATGTCCCATAGATTCCATCAAATAGTTTAATATGGCATGGCGCTGGGGTGTTATGCGTACACCTGTCTTCTTTAGAAGTTCCAAAGCATGCTGGACGCGAGCTACCATATATGTCCACCGCCTTATCCCTTACTTACTATTCGCTTTATTACAAACATTTACATTCTATTCACGTTGTAAGGTCTATCCACATTGTACGGTCAATTCAAGTTTTTTGTCAACGCGCCGCATTATCGATGGATGTCCCGTTGGAGGCTCCGGTAGCGGGAGATTCAGATTCAGCCGAAGGCGTTTCTGATGCATCAAGCACACTTGATCCTGCCGACTCGTCCAAGCCAGGTAGCGATGGCATCAGTAGCCTTTTGATCGTTAAATTACTGTTGCCTTCCACGTTGACCATATACTTACCTGTCCCATTTTGGCCTGAGATACTTTTACTGTCTATTCTAAAAGGGAAGTCTGATCGAAGGTTACCGTAACTGCTGGACCCCTCCAACTGAAAGTCACCATTCGAAGGAAGGTCCAATGCAATATCACCGACGGCACTGTATATTTTCCAATCTCCGCCTACCTGCTCGCTATGCACTTTGATCCCACCATTGAGCGAATTTGCATTCAGCTTGGCTGTGGGATTCAGAACGTTCATGTCACCATTTTGGGTATCAACCGTAATATCACCCTCCGAGCGGGCAAGCTGAATGTCGCCTACCTTCGTACGCAGCGCAACTGTTCCCTCAATATCCCCTGCCTGCATATCGCCGCGATTGGTTTGAACATCTACATCTCCAGTGATACGATGCAATTTGATCTGCCCGTTCAAGGTGACTCCTTTGACATTGCCGATAGCATCATTAACTGTCAGATTCCCATTTCCGCTCTCAAGCCGGATGCTGTCGATAGCATCTACTCCGTTCAGAGTAATATCACCGTTGGAGGTTCTGATCTGCATATTAAATCGCCGATCCTCCGGCACTGTAATTAGCATATTCGTACGGGGCTGACGTCTGCTCGATGCTCCGTATGATTGGACCTCAGGACGAATCTGAATGGTCTTGCCGTCGGTAGAAGTCAGCGAGGAAGCTTGAGCAATCTTGTCCGCTTCAGCAGCAGGCGCTTGATCCACCCACAGGGTCGCGCGTACCTCTACATTGGATATAGGTCGTCTGATCAGCGTTACATCGCCATTGACGGAATCAACTATCAAATCGGACGTTTGCATCATTACAGGCACCAGGACGCCGCCCATATCATATCGGTTCCCTTCCGCCTGACTAAAATCCATGGACGCCGCGGTCAGATTCAAACTAACCTTGTTCCACAGGTACATATAATGATTTTGTTGGGTCATGGTAAAAACAGCAGCGGCCACGACCAATGCGGAGACAATTCCCTTCAGATCAGGTCTAAAACGCCGTCCGTTGTCGGGCTTGCCCTCCTTGCGGTAGTACACCCCAAAAAAAATCAGATACTCCATTCCCCACAGCACAAAAATAATGGGCCACCATACGAGCAGCAAAAGCATATATTCGGTATGCTGAACAACATCCAGGATAAGCAGAACGCCTACAGCCATCAACAGAAGCGAAGAGGTGTAGCGCCCGACTCTTATTTTGCGGTGCACGCCAGCTTCACCCTCTTTCCTTAACCTTTTTACGCTTGACCGACAAGCCCACTTCTCGCAAAAAGACTAATAGTCCGATCAGCATTAATAAAATAGCTAACGACAAAAAGCCATAATCCTCGAAAAAGTTGCCCAGCCAGCGTGGTTTCATACGAAACAGAATCATAAGTCCGCCACCCGCCACGAGCAGCACGGCAAAAGACAAGCCTCTCTCCCAAGCATAAAATGGACTGCTATGCTGTCCTCGTGCATCCATCTGTGCATTACGATCCGGCTTACGGCGATAGCGAACCATATAATCCGCTGATTGTAACACGTCATATACATTATAAAAATATAAAACAGGAATGAACAAGCCGAGCAAAATAAGCAACGGAATGTTAATCCTTAAGCCGTCAGAAGCAACATACAGCATCGCAAAAATATCTAACAGAAGCAATACGATAAATGTAAGTCCTCTAATGAACAGTCCTAAAAAAAGATGCCCCAGGCCAGGTAACAAGGCTGCCATTATAATGGAAATACCTTTGCGAAATTTAGCGTATTTAAAACGTTTACCCTGTTTAGGTTGTTCCGAGTCCATGCCATCCTCCCCCCCTTGAATTCCATGCGTGATCCGCAGCAAAGGCTCCAATGGTTAGATAGTACCCCAATCGGATTCAAGAGTAACTGGAAAAAATATGTTGAACCCTTATTCCACGGAAACTGCCGCTACATCCTCCCACTGCCTAAGATCGGCTGCAATACGCACCGGATTAAAATCCCGGCGAGCCAGCACTTCCAAGGAAACCTCCATGCTCTGCCGATTTGGATGCAGTTCGTGAAAAGGGACATTCTCATGCTCTTTAATCACTATTTTACGTATTTCCACTTTTTCTTGCTCTAAATAAGCCGAAATTTGCTCCAGCAATTGATGGGATGACAGTCCGTACAGTGTTATAAGATGAAGTTGTCGTCCACGCATATACCGCAATTCAACTTTGTTAAACACCCATAAGTTTAGAAATACAAGTACAGTCGCCACAATAGATGGAAAATAAAACCCTGCTCCGACTCCAAGGCCAATGGCTGCTACGACCCAGATGGAGGCGGCTGTCGTTAAACCAGTGATGGACTTGCCTGTAAATATAATAGTTCCAGCGCCTAAAAAACCCACTCCCGTAATCACCGCCGTAGCCAAACGAGCCGGATCAATACGCACATTGGCTTCCTTGATAAAATCGGCAAAGCCGTAAATGGAGAGCAGCATAATAAGCGTCGAGCCGAGACTGACCATAATATGAGTCCTCAAACCAGCCGCATGCTTTGAACGCTCACGCTCAAAGCCGATGCATCCACCGAGGAGCATGGACAGCAAAAGTCGTAAAATGATATGCGAATTGTCTATAACCCAAGGATTATCCATAAAACTCCCTTCTCCAGTTATGTTGTGATTCCCTCGCCGGGTTCGTGGTTTCTGTGCTAGTAAGGCTATTTGAGTGCTATTTCACGTTATGCAGGTGGTATGTGGTTAATTCCACACCCGGAGCCACCTCCACCGCCGATACAGGGCGAAAGCCATGTTTTCGATAAAGGGCCACCGCAGGAGCATTTAAAGTTCCTGTAGATACGATAAACAGCGGTATATGATGATATTTATTCAAAACATGCTTAATTAAGGAACCGGCAATCCCTTTGCGAAAATGATCCGGATGAACCATCATACGTGTAAGAGTGAGCGAATCGGGTGACTCAGACTGCACCGCTAGCGCCCCTAACAGGTCGCCGTCCTCAATCCAGCCATAAAATGTATCTCCGCAGCTTCGCAGCGTATCAAACGTATCCATAAGGGGTGGTATTTCATCAAAACCGATCAGCTCAGCCTCCAGTCTGTAGGCGATGTGCTGAAGATGCCATATCTGACTGACTATTTCATCATCTTCCAATGAACATATATTAATCATGCTGTATCCCTCCTTTTATTCAGGGCAGGCTGCGCTACTGCTTTCTATAGAAAAAGGGGCCTGTCCCTATAAGACAAACCCCTTTCAAATCTATGCCATTAGCGGTTTAACACTTCCGTCAGCAGCTTGTTGGCGAGGCCAGGATTTGCTTTGCCCTTGCTCTCCTTCATCACTTGACCAACCAGGAAGCCAATGGCCTTCTGCTTGCCAGCCTTGTAATCCTCAACCGATTGCGGGTTAGCCGCTACAACCTGCTCGACGATCGTCATGATCGCACCCTCGTCGCTGATTTGCACAAGCCCTTTTTCTTCAACAATTTGCTGCGGCAGTTTATCGCTCTCCAGCATTTCCTTGAAGACCGTTTTAGCGATTTTACTATTAATCGTCCCCTTCTCCAGCAGTCCGATCATTTCACCCAAGCCCCGACCTGTCAGTTTAACCTGCGACAGCTCCACACCTGCACTGTTCAAATACCCGAGCAAATCCCCCATAATCCAGTTGGATACTGCTTTGGCATCCTTCGTGTATTGAAGACTATCCTCGAACAAATCGGCCAGTGGCTTGGAAGACGTAATGACCTGTGCGTCATACTCAGGCAATCCATATTCCGAGGTATAGCGTGCTTTACGCTGGTCAGGCAGTTCAGGAATCGAGGCACGGATACGTTCTTTCCATTCTGCATCAATATGCAGCGTAACAAGATCCGGGTCCGGGAAATAACGATAGTCATGCGCCTGTTCCTTACCGCGCATGGACAGGGTTTTACCTTGAGCCTCATCCCAACGGCGTGTCTCCTGTACAATCGTCCCGCCTTCCTCCAGCGTCTGCTCCTGGCGGAACTGCTCATATTCCAAGCCGCGCTGTACACCACGGAAGGAGTTCATGTTTTTTAGCTCTGCTTTAGTACCCAGCTCTTGCTGTCCATGCGGACGAAGGCTGATGTTCGCGTCGCAGCGAAGCGAACCTTCCTCCATCTTCACATCGGATACGTCACAATACTGCATAATTGCACGTATCTTTTCCAGGTAAGCCTTGGCTTCCTCCGGTGAAGATATTTCCGGTTCCGAAACGATCTCGACCAACGGTGTACCGACCCGGTTAAAATCAACCAAAGACGCATAGCCGCCATCGACATGTGTTAATTTACCTGCGTCCTCTTCCAGATGCAGTCGGGTAATGCCGATACGCTTTGTCTCACCGTTCACTTCAATATCAATCCAGCCATGCTCGCCGATCGGCTGATCGTATTGCGAGATTTGGTAGGCCTTGGGTGAATCGGGGTAAAAATAGTTTTTACGATCAAACTTGCTCACGTCAGCAATCGTGCAATTAAGCGCCATCGCCGCTTTCATCGCATAATCAACGGCCTGACGGTTTAATACCGGCAGTACCCCCGGATGTCCAAGACAAATAGGACATGTGTGTGAGTTTGGCGGCGCTCCGAAGGATGTCGAGCATCCGCAAAATATTTTAGACTTCGTATGCAGTTCCACATGGACTTCCAGTCCGATGACCGTCTCATATTTGGATGTAGTAGTAGTCATGAATGGGTTACCTCCTTTTCGGCAAATTACAGCTGCGGACGCTGCTTGTGAAATTCGGTATTTTGTTCAAAGGCATGCGCTACACGCAGCACGGAAGACTCGTCAAAGGCTTTTCCAATAATTTGCAGTCCCACCGGCAATCCACCTGCAAGACCACAAGGGATACTGATGGCTGGCACTCCAGCCAAGCTCACCGGAACCGTCAAGATATCGTTCAAATACATCGTTAATGGATCATCCACTTGCGAACCGATTTTAAAAGCTGTGGTCGGCGCAGTAGGTCCGATAATGACATCATATTGTTCAAACACACGATCAAAATCCTGTTTGATCAGTGTACGCACTTTTTGAGCTTTCAAGTAGTAAGCATCATAGTACCCGGAACTCAGCGCATAGGTGCCCAGCATAATCCGGCGCTTCACCTCGGGGCCAAAGCCCTGCGTGCGGGACTGATGGTACAGATCCAGCAGGTTGTCCGGATTGTCTGCACGCACGCCATAGCGTACACCGTCAAAACGGGCCAGATTGGACGATGCTTCGGATGAAGCCAGCAGATAGTATGTGGCTACCGCATATTCGGTGTGCGGAAGAGAAACCTCTTCCCATACCGCTCCCAGTCCTTCCAGCGTTTTCAGCGCGTCCAGTACCTTTTCCTTGACCTGTGGATCGACACCCTCACCCAGATACTCCTTAGGTACAGCAATACGAAGCCCTTTTACATCTCCGGTCAAAGCGTTCAAGTAATCAGGAACGTCTACCTTGGCAGAAGTGGAGTCCTTGTAATCATAGCCTGCAATGGCTTGCAGTACGTACGCGGAATCCTGAACATTTTTCGTAATCGGTCCAATTTGGTCTAAAGAGGAAGCAAAGGCCACCAGGCCAAAACGTGATACCAGACCATAGGTTGGCTTCAAGCCCACTACGCCACAATAGGACGCAGGCTGGCGAATGGACCCGCCTGTATCGGAGCCGAGGGTGAAATAAGCCTCGCCTGCTGCTACAGCCGCAGCCGAGCCACCACTGGAGCCGCCGGGAACGCGTTCCAGATCCCAAGGATTTCGTGCCGGGAAGAAGCTGGAGTTCTCGTTAGAGCCGCCCATGGCGAATTCGTCCATGTTCATTTTGCCCAGTGTCACGGCTTGCGCCGTACGCAATTTGTCGACAACCGTTGCATCGTACACGGGATCAAAATTCTTCAAAAACTGACTGCCGCATGTTGTACGCAGCCCTTCTGTCACGATGTTATCCTTAATACCGACTGGCAGGCCAAACAGCAAACCCCGTTCCTCTCCTGAGATCAGATGATCGTCCAACTGACGTGCGGATGCACGTGCCTGCTCCTCGTCAACCGTAATATAGGCCTTGATCTTGTCTTCCCGCGCACCAATCGTCTCCAGAGCGTGACCCACCAGGTCACTCACGGAAATTTCCTTTTGATGCAGCTTGTTATGTATTTCCGGCAATGTATTATCAAACAAGCTCAATTTGCATCCTCCTTTCAAATGTGGAATCTATTCCAGAACAGCAGGAACTTTAAACTGTCCGTCGTCTTCTTCAGGTGCATTGCGCATCACTTGCTCGTGTGTCAAACTTTCGTGAACTTCGTCGTCCCGCATGACATTGCTGACGTGCAGCACATGAGTGGTCGGTTTTACCTCTTCCGTATCCAACTCATTCAGCTTCTCCGCATAATGAAGAATAGCGTTCAATTGCCCTGTCATCGTGTCTTCCTCAGCTGCGGTCAGATTCAACCGTGACAGCTTGGCTACGTGACGGACATCTTCCGTGGAAATGTTCATACAAAAACCTCCTCTTATCAAAAATGCTACACCGAACTTTGAAATAACGTTTTTAATTATAGGATAGAACCCTTTACAATTCAATCTTTGACGCGGTACAGAAGCAAACTGTGTTACCTAGCGGTAAAATGCTACTAAATGTATATAAAAAAAGCACCTCTCGGTGCTCTTTCGAAAAGCGATAGGAGCTAAGAATGTGCTAATTATATATTCTTCAAAAGAGTCGGCATGAGCCGCCCCCTATATCCAAGCACGTAAATTGACTTGTCTAATAAAATCAGCCTGTGACAACAATTCTGTCGCGGTCTCTTCTTCCTCAACCTCTACCAAATCAAGACCACCGTTCATCACATGTCTGAACAGCTTCTCATTATGCGTAGCAAGGGCGTAATCTATCAGCGCTTCACGCTCAATCCGTTCGGCTTCCAGCTTCAAAATGCTTTCTTCCAGCTCAATGTCCCCGGATGGTACAAAAAAGTTGCGATTCACCTTCGGGACGCGAATGACATAGTCAAAAGCATTGTCCGCATTACGGTCGTAAGCAATGATATAACCATGTTCGCCCACAGGAAGATTCTGCTCAAAAGCATCCGCGACGATCATAATTCTAGTTCCTAAATGATGCATCGTTAGCCCCCCCGTTTGTCTGAACTTATCTGCTAAGTCTACTAAAAAAAAAGTAGCTTGTCTATATCATCTATGTATCTTCAAAACTCTCCGTCTCCACGTCCCAGCCTGTACTCATTCAGCCTTGCATGCCAATTCTGTGCAATGGCTCCGTCCTGTTTTGTTACCTTTTTCCAAGTTATTACCTTCGGTTTAGAACCTTGCACAGAAGCTCCGTCTTCTGTCTTTATGGAAAAATGGCGGCTATCTCCATTCTCACGATGTAACCCAGATATATACTTCCTTTTCATTGATGCTCCCCCTTGTGATCTGACGGCCAAATGCCTCTTTATCCTCTTAATGGGCAAAAAAAAGAACGCAAACCGGGATTCATCCACAGCTTGCGTGCTTCGCGAGTTTAGTATGTAACTTCAATATGTGTATGTTAACAAAAATAAAAACCTTTGTCTATACACAATTTATAATTTATTGTCGAAATGGGGCAAAACCTGTCACAACATTGATAATGCCCCAGTTGAAAACATTCATCACTTTTTATCGTATATACGGATTGTTGGCTTTCTCATACCCGATGGACGTTTTGGGACCGTGACCAGAATACACCGTAATGTCATCTCCAAGCGGGAACAGTTTGTTCTGAATGGAATCGTACAAGTCCCGTTCCCGCCCACCTGTCAAGTCTGTGCGGCCGACACCCTGACGGAATAATACATCGCCGGAGAACAAGTCCTTACCACACAAAAAGCTGACGCTTCCGGGTGAGTGCCCAGGTGTAGAGAACACCTTGAATGTATGCCCGATCAGGTTCAATTGCTGACCTTCCGCCAAATCATATTCGGCAGGCTCCGTCGAGATCGGCGGGGATGCCTCCGGCCACATCAAAGAGCCATTTAATTTAGGGGATGTAAGCCAGTCCTGCTCCAAAGGGTGCAGATAAACCGGACAGCCCTTCGCTTTGCGAATCTCATCCACTCCTCCGATATGATCAAAATGAGCATGGGTCAGCAATATGGCTTCAATCTTCAGTGACTCAATGGCTCTCAGCAAAGGGCCCGGATTCATGCCCGGATCAATGATAACGGCACGCTGCGGGTCATCCCCCTGAAGCAGATAGGCATTCGTTTGGAGCGGGCCCAGATTAAAGCTGCGAATAGACAACGTCATTTTTTTAAAATCCCGAGATTAGCTCGCGCAATTCCTGAACAATTACAGGATGACTCTCGGTTCCCTCCCCATATTTCTCAGCCATCTCTTTGCGAGCGACCGCAATTTTTTCTTGATAATCATCGGCTTCCCTATCCGGATTTTCACGTTTGAACCTGATCATAATTTGTTGGACATGTGCAGGACGCGGTCCCCAGTGACCCAGTACATGACCCCCTGTATCGGCAAAAATCACAATCGGCACGGCACGCCCGCCCATCGTCAGGAAGTCATCCATCAGCGCTTGGTGGTTTTCCAAAATCAACACTTCGGCCGGAATCCCGCTATTCTCCAGCGCACGGAATACAACCGGCACGTTGCGAACTACATCTCCACACCAGTCGGCGGCCAAGATGAGTACACGCAGGTCATCCCGATGGTTCAGGCTTTCAAAATACTCGCGGTCCTCTTCACGGTTCCACACAAACTGATCATACCCGGAGCAGAAGGTTTCCTTGTTCTTTTCCATCCCCTCCATAAACTGTTCGGGGCTCAGGCCCTTTCCGAAATATTGCGACACGTTAGTACGACTCATGTTACACACTTCCTTTCTTGTTTTTGGACACAATCCATTTGATAACAAAATAAATGATCAAGAGCGCAAGGGCGACCAGCAAAATCGGTTTGATATAAGGTGCTGCCACTTCGTCAATCTCATCCCACTTGTCTCCAAGCAGCATTCCTAAATATATAAACAGAACAGACCAAGGTATAACTGCCAGCGTCGTCAAAATAATAAAACGCCATACACTCATGCGAGCCAGCCCGGCAGGGATTGAGATCGCGTGACGAACAACAGGAATAAAGCGGGCTGTGAAAATGACCCCTGTGCCGTATTTGTTAAACCAGGCTTCGGCGTGGTCGACATGGCTTTTTTTGATGAGTATGTATTTTCCGTACTTATCCAGCACCGGTCTGCCGCCATAGCGTCCAATCCAGTAAATAAACAGTTGTGCCAGCACTCCGCCAATGGTTCCAAACACGACCGCACCAAAAAAATTAATGTGACCCGAGGAAACTAAAAAGCCGCCATAAGCGAGGACAATTTCACTTGGAATGACCTCAACCATCAGGCCTAGCATAATACCAAAATACCCAAGACTACGAATGATCTCAAACAAATAATTAATAATACTAGATAGATAGTCCATTTTTCTTACCACTCCCTGCCTGTTTCTCTATTTTCATAAGTGTATCACAGCGGCAGAACAAGTCGCCACTTCGCCCAAACAGGGAGGACAGTGACCCTCGCTCTTCTGCCCGCATAAGTTGTGAGAGAGAGGAGGGGATATGATATGCCTCCCGGCAAAATCCCCAAACATAACAATCCGCAATCCCGTTTACCCACGGCTCGTGGTATCCGGCGTGCATGCAGCAAAGAGCTATACCGAACCTGCAAGCGTCTGCCTGTTCACATCGCCCCCAATCTGGTCAAGCAGGGCGAGGAACTGTACTGTCACAAGGTCGTCGGACACCTCATCTGGATCGCCGAAAACCACAGCAACCGCAGACTACTGTGCGACTGGTGGGATGAGGATGTCAGCGAGGAGCTCGCGGCATTGTGGCAGGTAGATCGCACCGTTTTGTGCACTGCCTTTAGAAGTGCCTATGGCGGATAATTCTGCGTACCCAGGAATAGGCTACTACGCAAGGTGAGCAACCTGTAACGGCAACTGTAAACTGTGATTTACAAAAAAGTGGAGCCACCCCGCAGTGGCCCCACTTTGCTATATTTCTAGCCCTGCTTCTTCGTCTGCCCTGCTCCCTCGGGAAGCAAATCCGCACAAGCACGCTCCAAATAAGGATCAGCATGAATAAAATCACGAAATGCCGTGTATTCACGCCATAAAACAGAGCGTTCCCCGGCTTGCCCTTTGACGGCACGGATCAAAATATTTTTTGGCGTATGCTCCATGTCGATAAATTCCAGCAGCTGTGTCCGATATCCCATCATGTCCAGCAGCTTGGCCCGGATACCGTCTGTCGCCAGCGCTGAAAAGCGCTCCTTCAAAATACCGTGGGAAAGCAACGGCTCCAGCACCGGATTTTCCAGCTGGCTGAACAGCTCATGCTGACAGCACGGAACCGACAAAATGACAGATGCATCCCAACGAACTGCCTTCTCCAGCGCGGCATCCGTTGCGGTATCACAGGCATGCAAGGTCACAACCATATCCACCTGCTCCAGCTCGTTATAGTCCGCGATGTCACCGACCAAAAACTCCAATTGGCGGTATTGCAGCTTTTGAGCCAGAAGATTACAGGTTTCAATAACGTCTGCCTTCAAATCCAAACCCACGATCTGCAAAGGCCGTTTTTGCTGTACTGCCAAGTAATGATACAGTGCAAAGGTCAAATATGATTTGCCGCAGCCAAAATCCACAATAGTTAACGGACGACCTACGGGAAGGTTAGGCAGTACATCCTGCACCATTTCGAGAAAACGGTTGATTTGGCGGAACTTATCATACTTGCGGGCCAGTACCTTGCCGTCCTCATTCATGATCCCAAGCTCAATCAGGAAAGGAATCCGTTCTCCTTCTTCCAGCACATATTGCTTTTTACGGTTATGAGACAGATCGGCTGTACTTTTACTCGGTGATTTTGTCAAAATGGACACTTTATATTTTTTACTGATCAGCACCTGATAGTCCGCATCCTTCGCACACAAGAGTCCTTGACGGAACGTGTCCTCAAACAAGGCGGTCATGCGCTCGTTAGCTTCGTCAGGGGGCAGGTTTTCATGAATGACTTTGTTGCTATAATGAAAAGCAAACTGGTAATGCAGCTTGTTCTTCAATTCCACAGGCTTGATTTGCACTTTGGTAAAGGAAGCATCCTCTCGTTTACGAAGCTGACTCAGCGTCGCGGTTATGAGGGTTCCTCCTGTAGTTAGTTGGTATATAAGTTCACGCAGTGAATCCAAAAGGTACATCTCACTTTCTTTCATGTAGTTGGGTAATCTCGACCAAACCCTCGGTTACTTCCCGGCGTGAAAGTCCACCCCGTTGAAGCTCCACATCAGTCTTATCCAGCAATTGATTATAAAATGCCTCTGCTTCTGGCAGCAGCTCCGGCTGCTCCCATGCCAGTCCGAACCAGACATCAGCGGCCTCATCCAGTCTGTCCTCTCGCTCGTAATGGACAGCCAGCAGCTTGCTTGTATCGGCTGGTAGCTCATATTCCCGAACCAAATTGACGATACACGCAATTCGTTCAGGCAGAACCTGAATGTCACGGGTCGCGCCATTCAAATCACTGTACAAATATAGATGAAGGGATTTAATCAAGATTCGTATTCCCTCGTCTGTTCTGTCGGTTTCCAGGTAAATAGCGGCTTCTTCTTCCAAAACGCGAGCCACCTGCTGAAGCTTGTCCGCTTCAATACCGGGACCCAGTCGGAAAAGCTCTATAATTTGTTCCGGCGGCAATCGTCTGAGCAAATCTGAACGAAGACGAAACTGCTTGTTGAGCAGGTCATCCAGTTGTTTCAGCGCTTCGACGTGTTTATTTTCACGCCTTAGACCGAGCACCGATGCCACTGCGGATGTCATTTCTTCCATCATACTGAGCAAATAATCTTTTCTGAGCAAGCCGTTCCCTTCCTTTCATCCCGATGCCTCGACAACTAGGAACCCTTACATTCTGATTGTAAGTCATCCTTGTGCAAAAGCCAAATGACTCAGTCAAGACAAAAAACAGTTTGTATAACCAAAATCAATTTAAAATGCAAAAAAAGCCGGAGACCCTCTGTATTTGCACCAGATGGTTCCGGTTTTTGGCTTCGCTGCTCGGGCTTACTGCTGGATGTTTTGTTGTGAAAATGCCAAAATGGCATGTGCCAGTTGTTCCGGCGCTTCGAACAGGCTCATATGGCCAGCTTCAGATATGGTGACCTGAGTGACCCCGGCCCGATCTGTCGTAAACGTCCGGGCGGGCGGAACCGCCTGATCCTGCTCACCCGCCACTAACAGAGCTGGCAAGGTGGAGGCCGACAGCACGTCGCGGCGGTCAGCACGCTCACGCATGGCCAAAGATGTGCCCACGGCTCCTTGCGGCGGCGTTTTATAACCGATTTCTTTGACCTTGAGTACCTGATCCGATAAGGACTCTACACGCTCTGGAGCAAACAGTCCGGGGACGAGTCCATCTACAAATGTTGTAATCCCTTCGGTTTGAATAGTGGCTACGGCCTTGTTCCGTTTTTCCTTTCCTTCCTCCGTATCCGCATAGGCGGTGGAGTGAATCAGCCCGAAGGCTGTAAGCCGGTCGGAATGGCGCTGTACCGCAGAAAGCGTCAGATAGCCACCGAGGGAATGACCGAACCAGGCAGCCTGTGGGATGTCCAGTTGCTCTTGAAGCTTAAGCACATCGTTGGCCATTTGATCAATTGTGTAGGCCCCAAGCGGAGCATCGCTACGTCCATGACCACGCAAGTCTGGAACAATGCAGCGATAGCTTTGAGACAGCAATGGAACAACCTCAGCCCAATAGGAAGAGCTTCCACAAAATCCGTGCAGCAGGATGATGGGCTCTCCTTTTCCCTGTTCGGCATAGCAGATCGTCGTTCCTTCACATAGTACCTTTTCCATGCGGAACCCTTCTTTCTCTGTATATAATCTATTGGAGCGAATATATGATGATCAGAACATGCTGATGTATATTATTAAGCAGACCGTCAATATCTGAAACGGTAGCCCTCTGGTAATTCTCTCGAATCTGCTCTTAAACCAAACCCGCAAGCCGCAGCATGGGCTATGTGTGCAGCCATCGTCATGACGAAATGCAGTGATGTCATCTGCAATGTCCAGTAGGGTTTGGGACTGCGCTCGTTTACAATAGCCGCGACGCTGTAATCTCCGACAGACGGCAGCGCCAGTCCGACCGAACGTGCCGGAGTCAGCGGCTCACGGGCAACCAGAAACATTCCCGCCGAGCCTTGCTGTCCCAGACAAGCGTCGATAGCAATTATATGGTGGTCTTGGGGAATACGCTCCAGATACGAAACCAGATGCTCCGCGTCGCACGGCTCAGTCATGGAGCCGATCACGTGTGGAAAGCCCTGTTCCATAAGCATGGTGCCGACCAGCGGTCCCAGTGAATCGCCTGACGAGCGATCTGTGCCGATACAAACAAAGGTCAGCTTATTCATCTCATGCTGAGAATGAATTTCCCGAAAAAACGGTACGAGCCCTTGGCGATCTGTTTTTTCCGCATTACTGTCTATAGGAGAGCGCCTGGATACAGAAGCCCGATTATACAAAGACACCTTCGTCCATCCTCCTTGATCCGGCCGTTGACCGATAATCTGACTTTCAGTACATTCTACAATAAAAACATGATACAATACAGGCAACTTCCCCTGATATGAAAGGATGGAACATTAACGATGGATTTGTCTGTACCGTCTCATGCCAACATTGAACATATGATTGAAGGCATCAAAACCAAGCTTCGTATGGCGAGTGGCGCTGCAATGCAGTCCTCCGCTTTCTCTCTGGAGCAATACGAGGATCTCCGTGATGTCTATGATATGGTGATAAGCAAGCCTAATCTGAGTATTTCAGAAGTCGAGGCCATCGTCTCCGAGCTGGGCAGATTACGTAATCCCTCCTGATCAGAAGACAGATGCACGCCGTTTAGCTAACTTACAGCCTATCATCTTGGGTGACACTGTTCATGGTAGCGGCCTGTGCCCATAAATAAAGCTCGTATCTCCGTTCGCATCAACACACGCGCAACGGGATACGAGTTTTATTTTTTTATCATTCTCTGATGGATTAATAGTACGAAAAAATAAATTGATGCACGAAGCCATAAGGAGGAGATTCCCTACATATGCTGTCCCAAAAACCTCAACCATCCCGTTTTTTGCCATACTATTTACGTCACAGTCTGTACGCGTCTATCGTCATGATTGCCGTTTTGCTTCTTATTGCCTACACTGTTCGATGGATCGGTACAGCTCCTTTTCTATATTGGGATGAACGCATTCAGGCTGCAATCTTTCCGGACACAACGGCGGCTCATCACAAGCTCCTGCCTGTCGCTGTATTCATTACGTCTTTCGGTTCCTTCCGTGTCTCTTTACTCATTGCCCTGGGTATTGCCGCCTTGTGCCGGGTATATCTCCGTTCGAGAGCTTATGCCTTTGCAGTAATAAGCAGCTTTACGGCCATGTGGACGTTAAACACGCTCATTAAAGAAGTTTTGCAACGGGAGCGCCCATCCCTTCAGCATTTGGTAGAAGTCGGAGGCTATAGTTTTCCCAGCGGGCACGCCATGATTTCCATGGGATTTTACGGTATGATTTTGCCATTTGGGCGACAGAACGAAAAATTCATGGGCGCTTGATCTTCCTTCCCTGCGTTCTTGGCACCCTTTTGATTCTCCTGATCGGGCTAAGCCGTGTCTATCTGGGGGTTCACTTTCCAACCGACATCGCGGGTGGTTATATCGCCGGAATCATTTGGCTCGTGTTTACCGTTCCTGTTATCTATTGGCGAGCGCGGCTGCAGGGTTCTCTGCCTCCTACTGCTCCGCGCCCGTAAGCGGTTCGGGACGGTTTCCTGTTTCACACGGAGTCACGGCGTTTATATACGAAGTAAGCATGACAACGCCGCACTCTAAACTAAGCGCTCACAAAAAGCATTATGATTCTGTTAAACAGATGTTTCTGCTAAACTGAAGGATAAAGGAGGCGATCCTTGTGTGGGGAATAGTATTAAGTATTGTAATGGCTATTATTATCGGATTGATTGGCGACGCGCTCGCTGGTCATGAAATGCCCGGTGGCATTGCAGGCTCTATGATCGCCGGATTTGTAGGAGCTGGCTCGGTGTCACGCTGCTGGGAAACTGGGGTCCGGTCATCAGTGATTTTGCAGTCATTCCCGCCATACTCGGAACCGCATTATTTGTGTTCCTGCTCGGACTTGTGTCCAGGCTTTTAAGAAGGGCTGCCTAACATTTATATATTTTTTTATTCTATAAGAGGAGTGATATGACATGAGTAACATTGATAATCAAAATACGGTAGGTAATAGCTCAAGCTTTGCAAAGGGTTTATTGATCGGAGGTTTGATTGGTGCTGCGGCAGCCCTGCTGTTCGCACCGAAGCCGGGTCGCGATTTGCGTAGCGATTTGTCTGATAAAATTACAGTGGTTGCCGATAAAACAAAAGACGTTGCATCTGTAGTCAGCAACAAAGCAACAGATTTGGCTAAAACGGTTTCCACTAAAACAGAAGATGTAGCTAAAACCGTATCCGGTAGCAAAGACATCATTTTATCCAGCGTAGCCAGAGCCTCTGCCGATGTTGCTGATGAAGCAGTCAAGGCTGATCAAGAAATTATGAATGCAGCGGCCCAAGCTGCCAAGGAAACGCAAAAACAATTAAACACCACTTCCTAATGACAGGGAATTCTGTGTACAACAAGAATAGACCTTAAAACACTGAACAGCCAGCATGCACGAAGCTGGCTGTTTTTTAGATGACAGAAAGGCAGGGATGACGATGAGCAAACCAAACTCGTATGGAGATGACCTAAGCGTAAACAACAATCGGACCTTTCATACCCGACAGGGTCAGGATCAAACAAGGGATTTTGATGTGAATGAGCACCCCTTTGAACTGCGTCATGAGGTGAAGCGACTTAATAAGCGCTTAGATCAAATAGCCGACATGCTGGAAAGAGTAGAATTTCGCGATGTATTGGAAACCTATTCCAATCCAAAAAAAAGGATCATCAGCAACCTGACCGCAGGCATCGCAAGGGGGCTTGGCCTTACACTGGGTACGGTCGTCATACTCGCTCTGCTCGCTTGGCTGCTCAGCTTCCTTGTACAACTGAATCTTCCGATCATCGGAGATTTTATGGCCGAGCTGCTGGGCTATATTAAAATGAGCCAAGGTGGAAATTAGACGGCAAACGATCCATAGTAACCAGAGGTTCGTGCGTACACGTAGCCCATTACCATGGATCGTTTTTATCTGTACATTTGGGATGACTCAGCTAAAGTTTGTTGCGCTTGTTTGTTTTCAGCAAATCTCCTGTCCACCCCTCCCCCTCCTTTTCCGTTTTAAAAAAGGACACGCTTCCCTTATGGAATGGCGTGTCCTTACGATGTGACGTCCAGTAATCGAAACCATGAAGGTCGTCTTTCACTCATGAGATAGAAGAATTAGACATGATCTGTTTCAGCTTCTCGGTCGCCCGCTTCTGGATGCGGGATACGCTCATCTGCGATACGCCCAAGGTCTGCGCAATCGCACGTTGAGATTGACCATCCTGAAATGCCAGAAGGAGCACCTTCTGTTCCTGTTCTTTAAGCTGGCTTAAGGCTTGCTGTAAATCCATTCGTTTTTCCACGGTGTCGTAGTCATTGGCATCCGAGCTAATAAGCTCGCCTAACGTAGCCGCACTCTCCTCCTGGGATAAAGGTGAGTCCAGTGACACATAATGGTAGCACTCACGGCCTGCGAGCACTTCGATCGTTTCCTCCACGGTAAGTTCCAAATACTCCGCGATCTCGTTCACATTCGGCGAACGTTCCAGTTTAACGGTCAGTTCGTCGATGGCATGCTGAACGAGCGCACCCTTTTCCTTGATGCGGCGGGGAACCTGAATGTACCAGGATTTGTCGCGTAAATAATTTTTCATATGTCCCAGCATACTTTTCATAGCATACGGTTCAAAGGGGATACCCAAGCTGATATCGTATTGCTGAAGCAGACGTATCAATGCCATCTGACCGGTTTGATATAAATCCTCGTATAAGTCCGGACGGTTACGGGAGATTTTCCCGGCAGCCATCTTGACCATCGGCTCATACTTGCGGATCAGTACGGTAGCAATCTCGTTATCTTTGGTTTGCTGGTACTCCCAGATTAGACCAACGGCTTCATCCATCGACTCCGGGGGAGTTACCTTTTCATTCATACTTTTTCCTCGCTTCTGACCAGACGCTTTACAAGCACGACTTCCGTGCCTTTTCCAGTCTCATTCAAGATTTGGACATCGTCCATAAGTGCCTGCATGAGATAGAAGCCCAGTCCGCCTACCTGCGCATCATTCAGCTCCTTGTCATGCAAGGATGCAAGTCGGGACGGGTTCTCCATTCGTTCAAAGCTCTCCCCTTCATCTTTGACACGGATGGACAACGAAGCTTCGTCAAATTCGAATGTTACTTCCACCACTCCGCCTTCATGACCGTAAGCATAAAGGACAGAGTTATTACAGGCTTCAGATACAGCCACTTTCATGTCTTCTATATCCTCGTAAGAGAATCCCATTTTCGCGGCAATTCCGTACAAATTTAATCTTACAATATCGACAAAGTCAGCAGTTGCCGGCAAATTAAGAACTACTTTTTGAATTTGAGCATTCATTTCTTTTTCTTTCCTTTCCTATTGGGAATTCTCCTGGGGGACAAAGAATTTGGCAATACCGGTCATATCGAACAGTTTTTGAATTTGAGGGGGTACCTCTTGAACGGCAAACCGGGACTCCATCCCATGCCTTGCCTTCAAAATAGATAACAAAATACCGATACCTGTACTGTCAATGTATTTAAGTTCTTTTAAATTAATAATCAAGTCCTGGCCGGATTCCCCCACCAAAGGCTCCATCACCAGACGAAAATTAGGTGCCACCGAAAGATCCAGCTCTCCGTTAAGGTAAACGGTATTTACTCCATCACTTGTTTCTGTAATCGCATTAAACTTCTCATTTTTATTAGTATTCATAGGCCTACTCTCCCGAAAAAAGATTTCCTTACATACTAACCCATTATACGATCGCTTGAATCACCGTATGATGCTTTCTGCACCTTCCAAAGGTCATCATCTACGCATCAGGCTACGCCTCGTGAATTTGGTCTTTGCCTGATTGCATTGGAAAATGATTCGGAGAATGCCGCAGTAGAGCCTGTTTTACACTGCTGATTTTCACGGGTTTGCTAATATAATCGTTCATTCCAGCCTCAATACATCGGGGCTGAATACCTTCCATCACAGGCATTTGCAGGTCCATGAAGATATAGTCATAATCCTGGTTAGCCATGCCATATCAAGCGCCTGTTGCCCGTCTGCTGCCACATCCGAAGCCAAACCGAGCTTATCCAGTATATTGACCATCAGCTTCTGGTTGATCGGATGGTCATCCACGACCAGTACAGGTTTACGGCTTGAGGAGTTCTGATGGGGAATTTCCCATTCGTGACTGGACTCTCCCTCCAGTTCATTTTCCTGAGCAAAGCCAAGCTTCGTTGTAAAATGGAATGTTACCCCCTGCTCTCCACTTGGATCCACACGGATATCGCCGCCCATCATGTTCACCAATGTTTTGCAAATAGCGAGCCCTAAACCAGTTCCACCATATTTGCGCGTCATCGAAGAATCAAGCTGGGAAAAGGGCTGAAACAGCCTTCCAACCTTGGCGGGCTCAATACCAATGCCTGTATCCTTCACGGAAAATTCAATGGTAAGTGCTTCGTCGCTACACTCTTTGACCGATGCAAAGACATATACACCACCACGATCTGTAAATTTGACGGCATTGGATACCAGATTAATGAGAACCTGACGCAGTCTTCCCATATCACCGTATAACACTGGCGGTAGCTGCTCATCCAGAAAATAATCCATCTCCAGATTCTTTCGATTGACTTCCACCGTAAACAGGCTGAAAACTTCCTTGATACAGGAAACCAGATCGAACGGATATTCCTCTACCTCCATTTTGCCTGACTCCAGCTTGGTAAAGTCCAAAATATCGTTAATGACCGCTACAAGCGCATCTGCACTGCGGCGAATGATATCGGCATATTCCTGCTGATCGCTTTGCAGCTCCGTTTCCATTAACAGGTCAATCATGCCAATCACGCCGTTCATAGGTGTCCGAATTTCATGGCTCATCATTGCCAGGAACTCCGTTTTGGCATTAGCCGCGATTTCGGCTGCCTCCTTAGCGGCAATCAGTTCGCTATTCATCTTCTCCAGTTCTTGCGTCTTCTGATGAAGCAGCATGGACTGTGTTTTCAGGCGTTTGTTGGTCAAATACATTTGCACAAAGCCTTCAATTTTGGACTTGAGAATTTGAGGGACGAACGGCTTCACCATATAATCAATACCGCCCGCTGAATACCCCGCAAATAAATGCTCTGCTTCCTTACTGTTAGCGGAAATGAAGATAATCGGAATATCCTTCGTTTTCTCTCTGGCCTTGATCAGCTTTGCAGTCTCAATTCCATCCATACCCGGCATCTGCACATCGAGGACTACCAGTGCGAATTCATCTTTTAACAGACATCGCAGCGCTTCTTCCCCGGATGTAGCCTTTACCAAATTATATTGTTCACTCTCCAGCACCGCTTCAAGAGCGAGCAGGTTCTCAGGTCTGTCATCTACCAGCAGTATATGAATCGGTTCATGAAGCCCCATAGGATCCTCCTAAGCATCTCTATTTAATCTTCCGATATATTTTTTCTATCCGGTCCAGCGGCTCGTAGGAATCACTATAATCGGTAAAATGAATGGATTCCTTGGCCCCCAGCACCAACACGCCAAAATGGCTCAAGCTATCATAAAACAACCCGTGTACATGGTTGCGAAGTTCATCGTTAAAATAAATCATGACATTCCGGCAAAAAATAACGTTGAACTCGTTAAAGGACCGGTCTGTCGCCAAGTTGTGCTCCGCAAAAATAATGTTTTTACGTAAAAAAGGCTGAAACATGACTGAATCATACTTGGCTGTATAGTATTCGGAGAACGATTGTGTGCCTCCTGAATCCAAATAATTTTTGGTATACAGCTTCATTCGATCAATTCCGTATACGCCTTCCTTCGCCTGCTGTAAAGACAGGTTATTCATATCCGTCGCATAAATACGGGCTTTATCATATAAGCCTTCCTCATGCAGCATGATCGCCATCGAGTATACTTCCTCACCTGTCGAGCAACCTGCATGCCATATTCGAATGTACGGATATGTCCGTAAAATCGGTATTATTTTCTGCCTGAAATTCAAAAACAGCTCTGGATCGCGGAACATCTCGGTTACTGGAATCGAAAGACTCTGTACCAGTCTATCGAAGGCACTGCGATCATGCAGCACCTTCTCCTGAAGCCCTGATATCGTGCTAACATTCTCGGACTGTGCATGATAATAAATACGCCGCTTGATCGAAGGCAGAGCATAATTACGAAAATCGTAGCCGTATAGCCGATGAATGCCTTCCAACAACAGCTCAATTTCAATCATTTCCCGCTCAGCTTCATTCGATTTCAGTTCAATAGCAGCATTATCCGCCGTATCCTTTGATGTCATAGTCTCTCTCCAATTCCTGAATAGGTTTTGCCAGTACCGCTCCAATCATGTGTTGATTTATATTACCCATTTTTTCGGGCTACGAATACAGCCATACCCGCATTAATGACAAAAGCTGTTCGGTTTGAATCGGCTTCTTCACATAATCGGAAGCGCCTGCCTCAATACACTTGGAACGATCATCCTTCATAGCCTTGGCTGTGAGGGCAATAATAGGCAGCTTCTCGAATTGCGGCATCAGCCGGATTCGCCGCATGGCTTCATATCCGTCCATTTCAGGCATCATCATATCCATCAGCACCAGATCAAAATCAGGTGTCTGTTCCAGCATTTCCAGCGCTTCTCTACCATTTTCCGCAAAGGTAACCTCCATGCGGTAGCTTTCCAGCACGCTGGACAGGGCGAATACGTTCCGGATATCATCATCCACCAACAATATCTTTTTACCCTCAAACAATTCTTCTTTGTTATATAGCTTCTGCAAAATTTTACGTTTGTCCTCAGGGAGATTCGCCTCGACACGATGCAGGAACAGGGTCGTTTCATCCAAAAGCCGTTCCGGCGATTTGACATCCTTAATAATAATGGACTCCGCAAATTTACGCAGTTGCGTTTCTTCTTTGCTGTCCAGATCTTTACCCGTATAAATAATAATCGGCAGATCGGCCAGCTGCTCATTGTCCCGAATGCGGCCCAGCAGTTCAAAGCCTGTCATATCGTTCAGCATGAGGTCCAGCACCATACAGTCATACCGCTGCATTCCCAGCTCGTTCAGCGCTTCCTGCCCGGTCGAAACCGCCGTAATGGCAACATCGTCATGGTCAATCAGTTCAATAATGGATTTACGCTGATTATCATCGTCCTCAACCACGAGAAGACGTTTCACCATTTTATCTGTATATGATTTAATATGTGAAAATGCCTTATCCAAACTTTCCTTTGAAGATGGCTTTTTGAGATAGGCAATTGCGCCCATCATCAAGCCTTGCTTCACATCGTCGATAACCGAAATAACATGTACCGGAATATGCCGCGTAGATGCATTTCCTTTCAGCTCACCCAAAATGGACCAACCATCCATAACAGGCAATTGAATATCCAGAATAATGGCTTCGGGCAAATAGGATCTGGCCATGTCCAGCCCCTCGTCTCCCTGGAGAGCAATAAGTGCCTTAAAGTCACGGCTACGAGCCATATCGTACAGGATTTTAGCGAATTTAACGTCATCCTCTATGATCAGTAAGACCTTATCCATTGAGGCAATATCGTTCCGGTCGTCGCCCGGGTGCACGATGTCCTCCGATTTTTCCTTCGAAGGCATCTGATACATAGGCAACTGCTCAGCGGGAACAAGCATAGGAGAATCCGATTCTGCGGATGCTGCGACGCCACCCATATCCAGTGCCGTGCCCGATTGCATCTCTGCTCCCTCTGCTGTTTGCGTTTGTTCTGGCAGATACAGCGTGAAGCAACTGCCCTGCCCCTGCTCAGATTCTACTGTAATAACACCGCCCAGCAATCTAGAAAGCTCGCGGCTGATTGACAAGCCAAGTCCAGTTCCGCCGTATTTACGGCTGGTTGTTCCATCTACCTGTTGGAATGCCTCGAAAATCAGATCCGTTTTATCCGAAGCAATGCCGATGCCCGTATCACGTACAGACAAGGCCAGATAGGATTTATGCGGATTTGGAAACCCGGGAAGCTGGTCACCGGTTGCCCTTGATACACTAAAACGAACAGATCCCTCTGCCGTAAACTTGAATGCGTTGGACAATAAATTCCGTAAAATTTGTTTGAGACGATACCCGTCACTTATTATGGCTTCCGGCAAGCTTTCTTCTATCTCGGTATGGAGCTGAAGCTCACGCTTGGCTGCGACCGGAGCAAAATTTTGTTCCACAAACATCTCCAGCTCTTTCAGGTTGACGGCCTCATGGTTAATATCCATTTTCCCGGCGTCCACTTTGGATAGATCCAGAATTTCATCAATCATTTTCAGCAAATCTGCGCCTGACCTATAAATGGTCTGTGCATATTCTACCTGCTTGGGCTTGAGATTGCCGTCCTTGTTCTCGGACAGGAGCTGAGAAAGAATGAGCAAGCTATTCAGCGGAGTACGCAGTTCATGCGACATGTTCGCCAAAAACTCGGATTTGTATTTGCTCGTGATGCCCAACTGCATTGCCTGCTGCTCCAACTGGGCACGCGCACGTTCGATCTCGTCGTTCTTTTCCTCCACTTCCCGAACCTGCTCTTCCAGCGCTCTCGTTTTGGCAATCAGCTCGGTGTTAAAATGCTCCAGTTCCTCCTGCTGACGCTGTAGCAGCTCTTCCGAATGTTTAAGCTCCTCCGTCTGCTCCTCCAAATTTTCGTTGGAACGCTTGAGCTCCTCTTGCTGGGTTTGAAGCTCTTCGGACTGGCACTGCAATTCCTCAGTCAACGCCTGCGATTCGCGCAGCAGCTGCTCTACCCGCATCCGTCCCTTGATGTTGTTCAAAATAATCCCCAAGCTCTCGACTAATTGAGCAAGCAGCTTCGTTTCCAGATCACTAAAGCGATCCAGCGACGCTATTTCCACAGCACCGATGCATTCATCCTCGAATAATACAGGGAAAATCATAATCCCCACCGGCTTACTTGCCCCTAATGCGGAGCCGATGGACAAATATCCGTCAGGAGTCTCCGTAATCAGGATCGGTTTGCGATCCAGAACACTTTGTCCAAGCAAGCCTTCGCCAACATGGATAACGTCCTTGATCGAATCTTCAGTAGCCTCCTTCGCGTAGGAGCCGTACAGCTTAAATTGATCATCTTCCACTTGCTTGCCTTGCAAATAAATCGCTCCGTAGCTGCCTCCCAAAATAGGCGTAAACTCACTGATAAACATCTGTGCGACCTGCTCCAGTGAATTCACGCCTCGGAACAGTTCTGTCACCCGTGCCGTGTTGGCATTGAGCCAGGCTTGATCCTTCTGCGTCTGAAGGACGGAGTGCTCGAACTTACGCTTTTCCTCCAGGTCTCCAGCCATTTGCTGAAATACACGGGCAACCTCCCCAATCTCGTCCTTGGAAGCTACGTTCATTCGGCTGATCGCCCTGTATTTTCCTTTGCCAAAGCCATTGATCATGAGGTTAACGATGTTTAGACCTTTCGCAATACTTGGAAGCACCCACAAGATAACCAATAACCCCATAAGCAGCCCGGCGACCATCAGAATTGTAGTAATCTGTACGGATTCCTGATAAGCCTGATTGGCTTGCTCCATATCATGATCTATTTCCCGATCCTGAAAAACAGAAAGTGTTGAAACACTGTCCAGCGCCTCCTGTTGAGCAGGTAACCCCGTACTATTACGGAAAGCGTTCGCTTCCTCAATACGGTCTTGCTCCAACAAGGAAATCAGTCTTTGTTCATAGCTCAAAAAGTCTTTCCAGGCAGCCGCTACCCGATCCACTTGCTGCTGCTCCTCACTGGTATTGGAACCAGCTTCCAATTCCTCCAGCACCTTAGTTCCTGAAGCAGTAGTACCATCAAGTTCTCGCTTGGCCTCACTGACAGAGGACCCCGGATTCAGGATCAGATTAGCCATAACCTTCGCCATATCGTTCACCTGTCCGCGAATGGCCGTTGTTTTTCGGACCTTCATATAGCGTTCCTGGTAAACCTGATTCAGCTGCTCATTCAGACTCCCCATTCGATCATAGCTGATTAGTGTCAGCACAAGGAGGATCGTCATAAGCGACCCGAAGCCGATCAGCAGTTTATTTCTGATTTTCATGCAAGCTCTCTCCCTCTTTCAATGAAATCCAGATCAGGCACTTATCATCATCGCGATCCTGCGGTGCTTCTTTACGAAAAAAAGCATCCAGCATCGCTTCTTCATTCCATTCCTCATGCTTGCGCAGACACGCAGTCAAATACTCCAATTGTTCCTCATATTCGCCCTCTACAGCCTCCAGCAAGCCATCGGTATACAAAGCGATATGCCCCGTTCCTTCATAATGGACCGTGTGCATTTCCGCATCAATTTTATTAAACAAGCCTACCGGACTGCACGCACGGTCAAATTTGGTGATGCTCCCGTCCTGACTAAACAGCAGCCCAGGCGGATGCCCCGCATTCACATAATCAATCCGCCGAGAACGGGTATCAATGACCATATAAATCGCCGTAAAATAATACTGCACGAGCTGCTTGCCCAAATCCAGTTGATTAAAGCGACGATTCAGCTCCTGAATCACCTTTTCCGGCTCTACGTAGGTGGTCACGGTATCCTTGAGTACAGATGCAATGAACATGCAGAACAGTGAAGAAGAGATGCCATGACCCATCATATCCAGCAAAATGATCGCATATCTACCTTCCCCGAGCGGATACCAGGAATACAAGTCTCCCGCCAGTTCAAAGGAAGGCTGATACAGTGCATTGACTTGCAGCACCGGATCTTGAATGGCAGGACTAAGCACAGCCTGCTGTACCATCGCGGCCAGCTTCAGCTCGTCCTGAATCCTCTGGTCCCGGTCTTTATGCCAGTCCTTTTCCTGTTTGAGACGCAAGGCAAGCCGTATTCTGGCCATTAACTCTACCTTATTAATAGGCTTGGTGACGTAATCGACGGCCCCTACATCCAGTGCCTCTGCCAGTTTCTTGGAATCGCCTACAGCAGTTACCATGATGATAGGTATATCTTTCAGATGCTCGTATTCCTGCACGATGCTGCATGCTTCGATACCATCCATTTCAGGCATCATCATATCCAGCAGAACCAAATCAATATCGGAAGGTTGAGGTCGCAGACTGATGGAACGGTCGCCAATCCCCAGATGCTCCAACATTTCTGCGGCTGAGCTGGCAGAGATGACGTCCCTATAATTTTCTTTCTTTAATATTTCACGAATAATAATGACATTGGTCGGATTATCGTCAACAATTAAGATTCTCATTTCTCTCTCCTTATCTGTAACCCATGTATTATACTATACCTGTTTAAGCGGCAACGCCTTATGGACATGAATTAGCTTTCCATAAGAAGGCATTCCAAAAACATAGATAAGGAATGAGGCCCTCGCCCCATTCCTTATCTATGTTTTTGGAGGAACCGCAAAGCACTTGTGCGGCGGTCAGCATCCTATTTTTTAGCTCTAATGCCAGTCTATTTTCCTGTTCAACCGGCGTTATCAAGCTTTTTTGGCAATGACCAGAACTTTGCCCTGATCCAGTTCTTTTTCGTAAAAATCAGCTTCCGTATCTGTAAATCCCAAGAAAGTAATTTTAGCGCGAAGCTCGTCGCCACGGGAACGGAACAGATTGGCTAATGAATCAAAAACGCCCTCTTCCTTCATCCCGATTTCCTTGGCATCCACCGTATCTGCAATACGATCCGTCCGGTCCTGATCATGAGCGAGCACGAACACATCCTCATAACGATAGCCCGTGTTGCGCAATTCATTCACCGCTTCGATGGCTTGTACACCGTTCTCTACCACTTTGGCATAAGATTTATGATGGATCTGATTCATGTTTCTCACGCTCCTTATTAGGATTGACTTCTCTGACTATTACACGCTGTACATTTGTTTGAAACTTCCATGTTATGTCATGCTCTTAAAATTAGAGACATTACCACTCGGCTTCGTCAAAAAACTCTACATATTTAGGCTTATCGGACGCCTCATCCATAAAAACTTTGATTGCACGCTGTCCACGAACGTATACCTCGCCGTCCTCTGCCGTAAATTGCGAGCCACCCAGCGCCTTATCCAGCGTTTGCGGTTTTAACGGCAGCCACTGGTCATTGACCTTGATCCGTCCAGCAGCGGGATCTACATGCACATAAGAAACCATATCACCTCGCATACCTACCACGACATCAGGATATTGATATTCCGTAGAAAGCAGCAGCGTATCCTCCTTCACTCGGAGGGGCGTGCCCCTTTTTTTCAATACATCCGCACGCGTATCGTCCAAAGATATACCGTTTAACGTATGAAAATCAGCCGGTACAGCATTTTTGGCGGGAATCGTCTGCACAGCCCTTACTACATGCCCCGCCGTATGCGGGGAAACGGCTTGCTGAACCGTATCCTGTCCGGAAAAGGGAGTGAGCAAACCAGCAGCTAGCCATAATATCTTCATCATAAATCTCACCCTTTCAATGAATTTCCTATAGTTTACGGTTCAGCCACTATGCTACTGACGCATTTTCTGCCACACCCCGGCAGCGATATCAACATAACCCAACCAGTTTTTGGCCGGCTTTGCTGCTGGCTCCTCGTAGGTCGCATTGTAGCTATGAACCGTCCGTTCCGTTGAAGTTAGCGGCCTGTTCGACGCAGCTGACTTCATCGCGGTTTCCGTATCGGTCTTTTTATCCACTGTATGATGCGGCTTCTGAAACCGGGTGATTAATGCCGCTGAAGCCTGCTTCGCAGCCAAAGTGACTTCGTTAAGCACCTCGCCCAGGTTTTTAACCGATTCCATCACAGGCTCCACCTGCTTCAATTTATGATCAACATCTGCGGTAATATCATTGGCATGTCGAACTGTTTGCTTTACTTCATAGCTCAGTTCATCTACCGTTTTTTGTACATCCTGGAGAGTCTGAGTTACCTTTTCCAGAGAGCCTTGTGCTGCTTTAAGTGTTCTAATGAGGAAAATAACGAGAACTGCAAATGCGATAGCGATAATAAAAATACTGACCTGTGTTAACATGGCCTAACCCCTCTTTCATTTTTCACGATGATGTTTATGATTACAGCATAGTTACCCCTTACGTTCAGACACGAAACAACGTTGCATCTTGCTTTCCCCCACTCCTGACGCTATGTTTCACGGATTCAGACACGGTTTAAAGCAACATATAACGATGGCAGAGCCACGAAGGATTCAAATGATTCAGCCGTCATTCACAGCCACGCTCTATCGGGCGTGAGTATGCCACATTATATACAATTCAAGGAGGATGCAGAACATGCTGAAATGGTCCGCTTTATTTTTGGTTTTTGCCGTGATCGCCGGGATTTTAGGTTTTTTTGGTATCGTTGTATCCATAGCTGCTACAATCGCCAAAATATTATTTGTGTTATTTCTGGTGTTGTTCGTCATTTCACTATTTACCGGAAGAAAACGAGCGTCATAGGTGTAATAGAAGAAGTTTGAGATACGTGTAGTGAAGATATATTATTTTTGTAGCTTTAAAAATAGGATGTTCCCGCCCCGATCACAGGGTTGTGGAACATCCTATTTTTAATGCGGAATTTTTTTAAGGTTAATGATGCTTTTATTGGATTACGCTTCCCCCGAACAGGAAACGATCCTGCCAAGCCTTGCTGAAATCCGTAACCTTCACACCGCCACCCGCTACAGAAAACGTATGAAGAAGCTTGTTGTCTCCAAGATATACAGCTACGTGTGTAATCGTTTGGGAGGAGTTGTCCAAGGACGTATATGCCCCGGAAGACGCATTGTAATTGGTAAAGAAAAGCATATCTCCACGTTTCAGCGTGGTCATGTCTGTGTTTGGCTGACTATTTTGCTTGATCCACTCGCCCTGTGAACGAGAATCCGCCGGAAGCTGAATACCTGCAGCCTGACGGAAAATTTGACGGGTAAATGCCGAGCAATCAAAAGTAGCCGTACTGCTACGATCGGAACCATATTCATACGGAGTACCAAGATAAGTCATCCCTGTGTTAATAACCTGTTCAATGGCAGCCACTGCGTCACCAGAAGACAAGTTTATGGCTTCCGCAGGTGTTGCTACAGCAGGAATCACGGTGGTGTCAGGAGCAGACGTCACCGGAGCAGCCACTGGCTGCTGTACAACAACGCCCTCACCAATACGAATATACTGTGGGGACGAGCTGACATAACCCACCGTGCCATCAGCATTGGTAATCTTGAACCAATAGGCGTTGCTTGGATCGGTAATCGTCACGATATCTCCTGCATTCAAATAGCCCAAAATCTCGGATGAAGTGGATGCCTCCGCCCGCAAACGAACGGACGTTTGAATCGTAGCTTTCGTTTGACCGGCAGAACTATTCACTGAGGCTGGAGCCTCTTTGGCTGAACTGTTAGTTTTAAGCACTTCTTTGGCTTCCGGTTTACGGACGGCAGGCTCGGTGACAGCAGCAGCGACGCTGGTAGCGCCTACTTTTATGTACTTGTCGGAGCTGCTTGTGTACCCAGTTACCCCATCAGACGTCTTGATCTTATACCAATAGCTGTTTGTTTTCTCCAATACCGTTACGGCCTCTCCCTGCTTCATAAAGCTGACTACATCCCCCGTAGTCGAAGGCCCGGATCTAAGCTTTACAGCCGTCTGAATAACCGCCTTCTGTCCCGTAGATGCTGGCGATGCCGCTGCACCAACCTGACTCGGCGCCACATGAATGGCTGCCAACAGCGCGGCTGACGTCATGAGCATTCCCATCACGCGTCTTCTCAATGTTGCACCTCCTGGCTGTTTTTACGAATTTGAAGAGCAAGTCCAATTCCGACGAATATAGCCGGACATGCTTTCATTATAGTAAAAGCAACAGGAAGAGAGATATAATCCAAACGTCACAAAAGGTAGCGCATACACCTTTTACATATAGGTCTAAAGTCATTTTCAACACTAATTATTAAATAAATAATCTATAATTTGGGTTCCACATGGACATGAACATGCATCGTATTATGAACCTCTTGCAGCCGTTCCTCAATCCGGTCGCTGATCCGATGTCCTTCAATCAGGCTGAGTTGCGGGTTCACCTCTATGACGACATCCACCAAAGCATGATTGCCGTGTATCCGCGCCTTGACATCACGAATCCCCTCCACACCGGGTATATGAGCAATCGTACTGCGTAACTCTGACAGCTCCTGCTCATCAAAACCATCCGTCAGGCTGTGTGTAGAGTCCTTGAAAATATCCCACGCCGTTTTACAGATCATAAATCCTACTGCTATCGCCGCAACCGTATCCAGCCATGGCAATCCAAACTGTGCCCCGATAATACCAACCGCTGCACCGATACTGACGAGCGCATCTGATAGGTTATCCTTGGCAGCCGCCAGTAACGCCTTGTTGTTAATTTTCCGCGCCAGTCTGTTGTTGTACATATATACTCCCAGCATAATGACCGCACATATTACCGCTACTCCTGCGGAAGTAACATCAGGCGTCTGCTTGCCGCCTCTGAAAATACTTCCGATCCCGTCAATAAGCACCTGAAGACCGACAACAGCCATAATAAAGGATGCCAGCAATGCCGCTATTGTTTCTGCCCGAAAATGTCCATAGGCGTGGTCGGAGTCCGGCGGTTTTTGAGATATTCGCAGACCGATCAGTACGGCAACGGACACCACAATATCCGTGACATTGTTAAATCCATCGGCCAGCAACGCACTGGAAGCAAATATATATCCACTAATCAGCTTAAAGGCGGATAGAAAAAGGTAGGCGATAATGCTCACCCATGCCCCACGTTCACCTTTTCGTATTTCATCATACACATTCACCACAACGGGGGACACTCCTTCAAAAATAGAGTTCCCGACAGAACGTTCTCACCCTAATAATCACGGGAAAGCCATAAAGTCAGGATAAGCTTTTATACCATTCCTTGCTGCGTCCAACCCAAAAATAAAAATAGCAGCGTAGCTGCCCTGAAAATAACCATTTGCCGTTGAGTAACGGTTATTTTCAGGATAACAGACCATGTTTGTGTGGGTCTAGAGAAACAGTCTTTCCGCTCCGCATCGCTGTAGGAACCATGAAAAAATATTGCCAAGCCCCATTCCTGTGGGGTATATGAAACTTTTTTTCCTTTATACAAAAAATAGACATCCCCTCTTCCGGTCCGCCCCATCGTCTTGTTATCATTGTTGCCCTTGTCCCATCTTTTAAAAACGTATAAAATGGGGACACAGCCGCGTTTTCCTTCAATCCAGCATGATTGACATGAATTTGGCGGCAACAGGAGGAATTTATTCATGAGCGATGCTAATGAACCACGTAAAGTTAATCTCGCAGATGCCATTCGGGAAAAGCTGGCACAAAAAAAACAGCAGTCCGGCGCTTCACAGCAGGGCGGCTTTCAAGGCGGTTCCGCCAAAACACTGAAAAGCCAAAATACGAAGAAGCCGAACAACCAACGCCGTCGTACAGGCGGATCATAAGCCAACTCATTAGGCTATACCGTACCGGACTCAGGCAAAATTATCTTCGCCCTGTAGCCCTGACGGTGTGAGCCATTGGTAATGGCGCAAATGAAAAAGAGGAGTCTCCCCCCGCCATCATAAATGGCCTGAAGGAGCTCCTCTTTTTTATTTATCGATTTACTGAAGGTTGGCTGGTTTTAGACGATTTCTACCGGATACATACTTTCACGCAATTTCGTGATTTCATCGTTTTCCAAGTATTCATCATAGCTCATCGTACGGTCGATTACACCGTTCGGCGTAATTTCCACGATACGGTTCGCAATGGTTTGAATGAACTGATGGTCATGCGATGTGAATAATATTGTACCGTCAAAGTCGATCAGACCATTGTTCAGCGCTGTAATGGATTCCAGATCCAAGTGATTGGTCGGTTCATCCAGCAGCAGCACATTGGCACCATTCAGCATCATCTTGGCCAGCATACAGCGAACCTTCTCGCCCCCGGACAGCACGCTTGCTTTCTTGAGCGCTTCTTCACCTGAGAAGAGCATACGTCCCAGGAACCCACGCAGGAACGTTTCGTCCTGATCCTTGGAATATTGGCGCAGCCATTCCACGAGATTCATATCCACACCTTCAAAATAGGTGGAATTGTCTTTCGGGAAATAAGCCTGAGTAGTGGTAATCCCCCAAGAGAATTCACCGCTGTCCGCTTCATTTTCGTGCATCAATACCTGGAAGAGCGTTGATTTAGGCAAGCTGTTCGGGCCGACAAACGCGATTTTATCACCTTTGTTCACAACCAGACTGAACTCATTCAGCACTTGCTCGCCTTCCATGGATTTGCTGAGACGGTCTACCGTCAACAGCTGTTTGCCCGCTTCGCGTTCAGGCTTGAAGTTCAGGAACGGATATTTACGGTTCGACGGACGAATATCGTCCAGCGTAATTTTATCCAGTTGTTTTTTACGTGAAGTAGCCTGTTTGGACTTGGAAGCATTCGCGGAAAAGCGTTGAATAAAGGCTTGCAGTTCCTTGATTTTCTCTTCCTTTTTCTTGTTGGCATCACGAGATAAGGCAAGCGCAAGCTGACTGGACTCATACCAGAAGTCGTAGTTGCCGACGTACATCTGGATTTTGCCAAAATCAATATCCGCAATATGCGTACATACCTTGTTCAGGAAGTGACGATCATGGGATACGACGATGACGGTGCCTTCATAGTCCATCAAGAAATTTTCCAGCCATTGAATGGATTCGAGGTCCAAATGGTTGGTAGGCTCATCGAGCAGCAAGTTGTTTGGACGACCAAACAACGCTTGAGCCAGGAGAACACGTACCTTGTCATTACCGCTCAGCTCAGACATGTTCTTGTCATGCAGATCACGCGTAATCCCAAGACCGATCAGCAAGGAAGCCGCATCCGGCTCGGCATCCCATCCGTTCAGCTCCGCAAATTCACCTTCAAGCTCGCCGGCACGCAGGCCGTCTGCCTCTGTGAATTCAGATTTAGCGTACAGTGTATCTTTTTCCTTCATGATTTCATACAGACGCGTATGGCCCATAATAACGGTTTCCAGAACCGGAAATTCATCGTATTCGTAATGGTTCTGCTTGAGCACTGCCATCCGTTCGCCCGGTGTCATGTGAACCTCGCCTGAATTGGCTTCGATTTCACCAGAAAGAATTTTCAAAAAGGTAGATTTGCCCGCGCCATTTGCCCCAATCAGGCCGTAGCAGTTCCCAGGAGTAAATTTGATGTTTACGTCTTCAAAAAGTGGGCGTTTACCATAACGAAGCGTTACGCCGCTTGTACTGATCATATGAGCATACCATCCTTATCATTAGTAAAGTGCTAATCACAAAATTACCGACGGCAATAGTATAACACACAACGGATCGGATTCGAACCGTGTGTCAACCGAACAACCCTGAAACCTCCGTCGATATTCTAAAAATAAAATAAAAAATGCTTCCATTCCTACGATTGTCTCCTGACAAAAACGCGGGCCAGAACCATTTTTTCTTGTTTGCAATTTCGATGCCGCTGGAGACAGACGAGCTATTCAGCAGACAATATCTACACTCCCTGTGCTTGTAAATGTATGGAAGAATCTGCGGAAGCCCCAACCCCTATCGGAATCAGATACATTCCCGCCTCAGCGTCATGTCTTACGACTACTTCCACGCCGTAGACTGCCTGAATCATATCGGATGTGACGACCTTAGCGGGCGGACCGTTCGTTATAATGCGTCCTTCCTTCATGGCAATCATAACGTCGCTATAACGAATAGCCTGATTGATATCATGCAGCACCATTACGATCGTCAGGCCGTGTTCCTGATTTAACTGCCGGATGAGTTCCAAAATTTCAAGCTGGTAGTACATATCCAGATAGGTGGTCGGCTCATCCAAAAATAAAATCGGTGTCCGTTGTGCCAAGGCCATTGCAATCCATACACGCTGCCTTTCTCCCCCGGATAGCTGATCTAGCGTGCGTGTTCTGCGTTCCTCCAGATTCGTACAGGCTAGCGCCCATTCGACCGCCTGCTCGTCCTCGTCACGTCTTGCTGTGAACATGTTCTTATGCGGAAGTCTTCCGAAGCTGACCAGCTTTTCTACGGTCAAGTCAGAGGGTGCCTCATTCTGCTGATGAACCACCGCCAGTTGACGGGCCAGTTCCTTGGGCTTGTATCGGGCAATCTCTTTACCGTCCAGAATCACCTGACCCAAGCGGGGAGTCGCATTGTTCGACATGACGCTAAGCAACGTCGATTTGCCACAGCCGTTGGGACCAATGATGGTTGTAATCCGTCCCGGCTCAATGACAGCATTGATGGCGTGAAGACGATCCGTTTTCCGGTCATATGAAAAGGTAATATCCTTAATGTCCATAAGTGCGATCCGCCTTTCTGATCAGGAATATCAGGAACGGCCCGCCAATGACGGCCATAATAATGGAAGCCGGAATTTCATTGGGAGCAAGTACCGTCCGGCCTAGTGTATCCGCGAGCAGCAGCAGCAATCCCCCGCATAAGGCAGAGAACGGAATCAGCCATTTGTGATCCGAACCCACCAAGTAGCGGGCACAATGCGGAACGAGCAGGCCGATAAAGGCAATAACTCCAGCAATGGCTGTAGCCGTTGCCGCAAGCAGCACAGCAATGACAGAAATCAAAAGACGCGCACGCGTCACATTGAATCCGAGGTTTTTAGCTGTTTTATCTTGCAGAGACAAAAAATTGCACCATGAAAACACGAGCATGGCTAAAATCAGCCCCATCCCGCCATAGGTCACAATAACCTCGACATCGACCCATTTTTTCATGGACAAGGTTGAGGTCGTAACCTGATTAATGCTGGTGACCGCGTAACTGCCCCGATAGTTAAACGACTGCCCGAGACCCGAAAAAATCGCATTCACAGCGACCCCGATCAAGATCAGACGAATCGGATGCAAGCCGGATTTCCATGAAAATCCGTAAACCATGAGACAGGCCAGCGCACCACCGATAAAAGAAAAGAAGGGCATCCAGAAATAGAGTGCCGGAAAGATCGTAACCGCAATCAGCGAAACCAAAGCCGCCCCCGAGGAAATACCGATAACCCCGGCATCAGCCAGCGGGTTTTTCATCACGGCTTGCAGTAAAACACCCGCCACCGCAAGCGTGGCTCCCGCCATCACGGCTACGATAATTCTCGGTAGTCTCAAATCCTTGACCACATTCACCTGATCATCCGTCCCTGTCCACAATCCGGTCACCAATTGACTCAAATTCACCTTGAGACTGCCTGTCATCGCTGAATAGAGAATGACGCCGATGAGCAAGGCGATTACAACGATAAAGCTCCAACCTTTTTTCGACATGTCATCAACTTCCTTTAATTCGAAGGATACAACATTTTCACCAGCTCATCCAGTGCCGAGTTTACCGCCAAATTTCCTGTTGTTCCAAACAGCGGCTCTGGCAGATCATAGACGTGTCCGTTTTTCACAGCGTTAAAATGTTTCCAAATATCGTTAGTTTTGAACTCTTCGTCGAACATTTTGACCACTTCATCCGGCATCCCGTGTGCAGCACGCAAAATAATATCCGGATTGGACTGTTGCAAGGCTTCTGTATTGTGGGCAATAAATTCAACCTTCTCACCTTGGACTACATTCGTCCCGCCTGCGATTTTAACCAGATCCCCTATATAGGAATGCTCGGTAGCCACCAGATAGCTTCCCGGCACCCCCAGCAAGATCAAGACTTTAGGGGATTTCCTCTCTTTGATCTTTTGTTGAATCTCGGTTACCTTGGCGTCCAAAGCTCCATTAATCTCCCTGGCCCTTTCGGCTTTGCCGAACGAATCTCCCAGCTTTTGAATTTCTTTTTGCATATTCGCTAGACTTTCAAAATTCAAAAATTCGGCATTGATCTTCATGTCCTTAAATTTAGGCTCCAGATCATATTTTAGTGTCGTAACCGACAGTACGTCTGTCGGCTTCAACGACATCACCTTTTCCATATCAGGACTCATCGGATTGCCCACATCAGGGACATCCTTGTAACGGTCAGGCAGTACTTTCGTGCTTGTCGGCTTGCCTGCCAAATCCAGGCCCAGCGCATCCGTAATTTCCGTAATGGCTACCGTTGTAGCGACAATACGTGATTGTGCTTTATCGCCAGACGTTGCCACCGATTTTGCACCTTCATTATCGTTCTGTCCGGCCGCCGCCCCTCCCGAGCATCCAGCGAGCAACAAAAGCACCAGACCGATCAACATATAAAAGCAGAACGTTTTCCTTTTTACCACAGCTGCATATCGTTTCATGAAAGCCAAATCACCTCAATTCAAAATATAGAAGCAGCCTGAGCCTCAACTTTTCGGGTAATGAAATGCTGACAAGTCTTGATGCCAGGGCACCAAGACTTGCTTGCATACAAGCTATTCTGTTATTGGAGCAGGCTTGATGCTACTGCGACCTGATGCTACTTTGCTTTCAGACTCGCTTCATCAAACTGGAATTGAACGGTATACCAGTGATCATATGGCACGCCACCAAGAACTAAACCGGGCACAATGACGTGTGTGTAGGCACTGATTTTCCGAGACAAGTCCCCTGCTTCAAATTGAATGACACGCGTATCGCCAGATGTCGAGATGACCTCTACATCTTTCAGGCTACCATTCTGCTCTACTTGTAGAATAGGCATCCAAGAGCTATTTTTCAAAGTGACTTGAATATAACGCTTGTCTCCCTTTTCAATCAATGTAGCAGGCTTGTCGAGGTATCCATCCATGACGGAAGCTTCGCTCGTTTTATCTTTAAATACGTTGTAATTGATCGAGTATTGCTTCTCGGAAGTGACTGTTTGAGCTGGTTGCTCCACTACAGGTTTCGTTTCAGCCACAGGTGTTGGCGTTTCTGCTGTCTGCTCAGTAGCTGGTGCGGTTGTAGCTGCATTGACTCCCTCACCTTTAAGCGATGCACGGTCAAATTGAATTTGTCCGCCGAACTTCTCGTTCACAATAAATTTCTCAGGCAAGTATACCTGTGTGTACACGCTCAGCTTTTGGTCCAGATCAGGCACTTCAAAAGCGATGGTATGCGTGTCACCTTTCGTGTTGGAACCAACAACGGTTGGATTGGCATAGCGGCCTTCAAAGTCCGTTTGGAACAACTTCAAAGCCTGATTGTCCGTAACGGTGAGATGTGCTTGCACTTTGCCATTCTTCACAACCAGCTTTGCGAGACTCTGTACAAAAGGCGCCACAAGAGAATCCTTGTCTGTTCCATTCGCCAGCACACGGAAGCTCGCTGTGTACTCTCCATCGGCTAAATTGCTCTTCCCTTTTTCAACTTCGCCTGTCTTTTTATCGTTGTAATACGTTACATCGCTAGTATTGAATTTGAATTCAAAATCATATACCTTCTCCACACGATCCTCAGCCTTGAAGACCATCGGAGCAGCACTCGCTACCTTGGGAGCTTCGTAAACAACCAGTTGGCCTTTTACGTTGTTCTTAAAGTCGCTCACGCTAAAACGAACGTTCTTTGTATTACTTGCTGCATCCTCCTGGGTCACTTCTGCGTCTTTGTAGCCTCCGCTTGCGTTATCCCAAATACGCAATGCCTTCACTTCATTACTGTTTTGCAGCTTCAGATCTACAAAACGTTTGTCGCCTTCCACGACCAATTGCGCTGGTTCATTGGCAATAAAGCGTTGAGCCGGAGAATTCTCTCCTGTTGTTCCATCCGCTAATACAATACTGAATTTCAAAACATATTTACCATTGGCGAGCTTGTCAAAATCCAATTTAACGATTGGATCTGCCGCTCCTGTAGAGGACGGTTCGACAAAGCTGCGAATGGTAGCAGGCTCGAATTGATACTGCACATCGTATACGTGGTCATAAGGGATGCCACCCAAATCCAGACCCGGTACAATGACATGTGTATTCACTGAAACTTTATCCGATAGATCTGCGACTTCAAATTGGACGGTTCTTGTATCTGCGGAGGTCGATTGATCAATAACCTGAGCCTCTGCACCGTTTACCTTGAACGTTTTAATCCAGCTGCTCTTGTCCATTTTGATCTGGATCAAATTTTTGCCGGATTCCTTCAACAGAGTGGCTGGTTTTTGCATATAGCCATCCATCACAGATATTTCATTGCTTCCATTTTTGAGTACGGAGAAATCAATGCTATATTTGCCGTTCTCAGTCCCAGGAGTTGTACCCCCATCCGTTCCTTTAACCGCAAGGCTGCTACGGTCGAATTGAAGACGAATCTTATGGTCCATCTCATAAACCGTTCCGTTATAGCTCGTATTTACGTGGACCTGTGCATTCAGAATGGCGTCCAAATCCGCCACTTTGAACTTTACAACACGAGTGTCTGCTTTCTTGTCCACACTTACGACATCTGCATCCGTTAACGTTCCATTTTGTTCCGTTTTAAACTCGGTCACTGTGGCACTGTCTTTGATCGTAAAGGAAGCTTCATACTTACCCTTCGATACCGTCAACGTTGCTGGAGACACCAAGTATCGTGCCATCGCGGATGCTTGATCCTTGGTAGCATGCAGGGCATCAAAGCTGATGGAGTATGTGCCGTCCGCCAAAGTCGATGGTGTGCCTGGATTTGTTGGTGTCGAATCTTTAAGCGTTATACTATTTCTATCAAATTTTAGACGGATCGTATGGTCCATTTCATAAGAGGTTCCGTTGTAGCTGGTACTAACATGAACCTGTGCATTTAAAATGGCATCCACATCAGCCAATGGGAACCTCACCATGCGAGTATCGGATGCTTTATCCTCACTCACAATGTCCACGTCCGTTAATGTTCCGTTTTGTTCGGTTTTGAACTTCGTAATCGTTGCGCTATCCTTGATCTGGATGGACACCTCATACTTGCCTTTCGTCACTGTCAGTGTTGCTGGCGACACCAAGTACCGTGCCATCGAAGAGGCTTGATCCTTGGTTGCGTGCAGCGCATCAAAGTTAATGGAATACGTACCATCTACCAAGGTCGAAGGTGTACCTGGATCAGGTGTAACATTGCCGTTAAATTGGATTTGAACATTGTACCAATGATCGTATGGTACTCCGCCCAATTCCAAGCCAGGTACGATAACGTGAGTGTAAGCATTTACTTTGTTAGACAGACTTCTTATTTCAAACTCTACTATGCGTTGGTCACCCTCAGTGGATACCGTAGCCGCTTCTTCATATTTTCCATTCTGCTCTGTTTGGAAGGATGGTATCCAACTGCTGTTTTTAATCGTCAGTTGAACGTACCATTTGTTTCCTTTTTGGACTACTTTAGCTGGCTTTAGAGTATAGCCGTCCATAACAGACATATCTTGCGACTTATCCTTTAAAACAGAGAAGTCAATACTTCCCGATTGCAGAGAAGAACCCGGATCAGGGGTAACACTGCCGTTAAACTGAATTTGAACATTGTACCAATGATCGTATGGTACTCCGCCCAATTCCAGCCCAGGCACAATAATGTGAGCATAAGCATTTACTTTGTTAGACAGATTGCCTACTTCAAACTCGATTGTACGTTGGTCACCCTCAGTGGATACCGTAGTCGTTTCTTCATATTTTCCATTCTGTTCTGTTTGGAAGGATGGTATCCAACTGCTGTTTTTAATCGTCAGTTGAACATACCATTTGTTCGCTTTTTGAACCAGTTTAGCTGGTTTTACAGCATAGCCGTCCATAACGGAAACATCTTGCGATTTATCTGTCAAAATCGTGAAGTCGAGGCTTCCTGGTTGTAAAGGAACTTCGGGTTCTGGCGATGTTACAGGCGGAGTCGTCTCCTCTGCAACCTTTATTGTAGATGGATCAAATTCAATCGAGTTTTCTCTTTTTATATTTTTGAAATTAAAATCCACATCAATTTTCTGAGTTAAATCATACACGTCAAATGTTACAGATCTTTGATTATACTTATCTCCTGTTTGGATCAAATCTGAAACATGAGCAGAGATACCTTCTCCATTTTGTTTCAATTCAAAATCTGTTAATAATGGTTCTGTTGGATTATCAATATTCAAAGAAACATGATACGTAGCTTGTCCGACTGACGCATTATACTCTACTTTAAAAGTAGCTGGTTTCACAAAATAGAGAGCTTGTGGTGAATTGTTGCCTGTTTTTCTGTTCTTCACTGCATATTCAATCGAATATTTATTGGAGTCCTGAACGACGCTGGGGCTCTGTACCTCTGCAACTGAAACCACACCTACCGATGGTGCCGTTTCGTTCTCTGTCAGGGTTGTTTCCGCCATACTTGGTTCTGTCGAATATACATCCTCACTCACAGAAGTAGCAGACGCACCAGATTCAGTTGATGTGACAGTATCTTCGGCAGATACAACTGGTGCAGACGGGAAAACAACCGAAAGCAGCATGGCAAAGGTCGCTAACATTATTAAGTATTTTCTAAATTGCCTCTTCAAGTGTATTAATCCCCCTACTTAAAATATACTCATTTGAAGCTCTCCCGGGCTTCAAATGAGTATTCAAATCAATACAATGTCTCTGTACTAATTCATCGTATCTTCATCAAAACCAAATTGAACGATGTAATCGTGATCGTATGGCACACCGCCAGTATATTCTTTCGGCACGCTTACGTGAAGTTTAGCGTTCAATAGCGCGGACACATCGCTCACCGGAAACTCAACCACTCTAGTATCACCGGATGTGCTGACTACAGCTGCATTCACATATTGACCATTTTGTTGTGTTTTGAATTCAGTGACCCAAGCGCTTTTGGTAATCATCACTCTAACCTTGTACTGACCATTAGCAGCAATCAAGGTAGCTGGCTTCGCCACATAACCGCCTGTATCCATGTAGGAAGGTGAAGTTGTACCATCTTTGTACACTGTGTAATCAATGGTGTACGTACCATTAGGCAAAGCCGCATTCGCTTTATTTGCAGAAAACGGAGCTAGTACCACAAAAACAAGCGCAGCCATCAATACAGTAAGCATCACTTTTTTTAAAGACAATTTTTCCATACGGTTCATGATCATGTTCATGTTCTCAGTCTCCTTTTACGTTTTATTTTGGATTAGATTTCGTCGAATTGCAGTTGTACATCATACTGGCCTGTGTAACCAATAACTGGAATAGTGATTTCGGCATAAGCGTTGACTTTAGCATTCGGGTCAGCAACTTCGAATTCTACTACACGAGTGTTGCTGGCAGTATCTGTACTTACCACAGTCGCGTCTTGCAGTACGCCATTTTGTTCCACTTTGAACGTTGTGATCAGATTGCTGCTTTTCACAGTCAAATGAACAATAGTTTTACCATTAGCCACAGTTACCTGAGCTGGTTTCGTCAAATAGCTATCCAGACGCGAGGTTTCATTCGTTTGGTCTTTCAGAACAGTATAGTCTACTGCATACGTGCCGTCCGCTGCTGCCGCTTTAGCTGAGAATGGAGTGAAAACTGCAAAAACAAACGCTGTCATGATCAAGGCTACGAGTACCTTTTTGAAAGAAAACGATTCAAAGCGATTCATTACCATATTCATATCTACATACACTCCTCTATTTTTTATGCTTGAATTTATGTTGATTTCATGAACGATAAGATTGCTTGAATTTACTTCTTAGAAGATTTGGTTGATTTCGTTGACTGGACTGCTGCTACTTTTTTGACACTTTTGGAATCAAAAGCGAAGCGAATGGTATAGTCATGATCGTAGTTATACGCAGGGACGGTAACATGAATTTTTGAAATTAACGGACTGTTCACAGTTGTTATTGGAAATTGTACAGTGCGGGTATCGGTTTTGGCATCCTTATGAATGACCTTTGTGTCGATGATTTTTCCTTTGTAATCCACTTTAAACCCGGTTGTCCATTCGCTGTGATTCAGCTTGATTTGCATGGTCATTTGGCCTTTTTTCACATACAGCTTGGCTGGCTTCTCAAAATAATCATTAGCCATGGATACAGAATCATTTTCGGCCTTGAGAATATCGTATTTAAGCGTGTATGTACCATCCGCCAATTTTGTAGAAGCCGTAGCGGCTACCACAGATGATGAAGTTGGCCAAAAGCTAAGCACACTGACCAGCAGAAACACAGCAATCATTGCAGAATAACCCTTCCTCATTTTGACAGCAGTCCCTCCCCACGAGAATATAAGTTAATTGATTATCATTCTCAATTGAATTTTAAAAAAAAATAGCTCTTCTTGAGCTTTTCCTCCCACCTTTCCATCCAGAAATTCGCAAAACCAAGTGAACCCATCACCAATATATCTTACACTTTTCGAATATGTCAATATGTATTTGCGTGTATATAACCCCTTGATATATGCTATTTTTTAAGAAAAATTTAGGATACCTTCCTCTATACCATGAATCCCCTCCTCTCCATTTCAGTAAATAAATTATTTAAAATTTTGGTTTTTTCAATTGACAATCCCCGTTGATATTCATTATCATTCTCTTATACATAAATGAAAATGATTATCATTATTGTTTAACTTAAAATTGCAGGAGGAATGACATGAAATCTTATGTGTTGTGGTCATCCGCAGCGCTTTTATTGGCAGTTACCGGATGCAGTAACGATACTCCGGCCGCAGATCACAAACCAACCACTGCATCTGTATCTGCCACTTCCGGCACAACAAGCGATGCGGCAATACAGGTTACTGATTTTTCCAAGCGAACGTTGGCGTTCCAAGGTATCCCTCAACATATCATTGCTCTCAGCAATGGCGATCTGGATATCATATATGCTTTGGGCGGAACAGCCGTCGGCAGACCCAACTCGAATGGACCTTCCGTCGTGCCTGCTGCTGAAAACGTTCAACAAGTAGGTTCTACTCATGAGGTCGATCTGGAGAAAATTACGATGCTCAAACCAGATGTTGTATTGGGCAATTACCCTATGAATGAGAAGGACATTCCAGCTATTGAAGGTGTCGGTTCACAGCTGCTGCTGACAGGCGCCAATTCAGTCCGGGATATTCAGTCGCAAATTACACTCTTCGGGCAATTATTGCAAAAGCAGGCTCAGGCTGTGAAGCTGAATCAGCAAATTGACCAGCAGATAGCCACCTTACAAAAGGAAACAGCCTCTACCTACAAACCTAAAGCGCTACTTGTTTACGGAGCCCCGGCCACATATATGGCGGCATTGCCGAATTCATTAGGTGGAAATATTCTGGAACTAGCTGGCGGTGCCAATATTGCCGCTGATTTTCCGGGCCTGCAAAATTTCCCGCAATACGCGCAGCTAAACACGGAACGCATCGTACAGGCCGACCCTGACTACATCCTGATTATGACCCACGGCAATACGGAGGAGGTCAAAGCTGCATTTATCAAGGAAATGCAGGAAAATGCAGCCTGGAGCGGAATCAAGGCGGTCAAAAACAATCAGGTCGAGGTATTACCCTCTGATCTGTTCGGAACCAATCCGGGCACACGGGTTACTGAGGCACTGGATTTGATGCACCAGAAGCTGTATCCGGCGAAATAAGCGATGAACAAACTACAACGCGCCAGAAGACGCACCATCGCCTGGATTACGCTTCCGATCTTGCTGTTAGCTGTATCCGTGTACGGCCTGGCTTACGGATCGGTGTCGATTCCACTACGAGAAATCAATCAGGTTTTGCTACATCATGATGACTCCACCTATCGCACGATCCTCATGGATCTCCGGCTGCCCAGAGTATTAGTGGGTCTGCTCGTAGGAGCCTGTCTGGCAGCTGCGGGAGCACTTCTTCAGGGAGTCATGAAAAATCCACTGGCTGATCCCGGCATTATTGGTGTATCGGCTGGTGGCGGACTCGCTGCGGTCATCACGATGGTCATGCTTCCACAGCTTAGCTACCTTCTTCCGGTAACTGCCTTTTTGGGAGCCTTCCTGACTGCCGTTGCAATTTACCTGCTGGCTTGGGATCGGGGCGCTTCTCCCGTCAAAATCGTATTAGCGGGTGTTGCGATCAACGCACTGCTGGGCGCGATCATGAACGGCGTGATGGTCATGTACAGCGACCGCGTGCAAGCGGTTCTCCCTTGGCTATCCGGTGGATTGAACGGACGAAGCTGGCATCATCTGGAGTTCATGGCACCTTACGCCATCATTAGCTTAATCGCCTCCCTGTTTGCGATCAAGCCTGCCAATTTGCTGCTACTGGGCGACGATTCAGCGCAACTGCTCGGACAGCGTGTAGAGCTTCAGCGGCTGCTCATTATTTTGCTCTCTGCCCTGCTCGCCGGTACGGCAGTCAGTGTAGCGGGGCTGATCGGTTTTGTAGGACTGGTTGTCCCTCATGTCATCCGATTGCTGATCGGGGAGGATTACCGTTTCCTCCTTCCCCTTTCCATTCTGGGCGGCGGGACACTGGTCGTACTGGCGGATACAGTGGCACGGTCCTGGTTTGACCCGATTGAACTGCCTGTAGGTATTTTGCTGGCCGTCATCGGAGCGCCGTTCTTCTTAATCCTGCTCAAGAAACGGGGGAATTTCGGATGACAGCCATTCAGGGTGAGCATATCTCCTTGCAGCGCGGGTATTTCAGGCTGGACGATGTAAACATCACCTTGCCCGCCGGACAGCTCACTGCAATTGTCGGGCCCAACGGTTCGGGCAAATCCACGCTTCTACGGATCATTACTCGGCTGCTCAAGCAGGATCAGGGGCTGGTTTCCGTACTGGGCAAGCCCGTGCAGGAGTACAAGCGGCGTGATTTTGCCCAGACGATTACCATGCTGCCGCAAATGAAGGATATGCTGCCGTTATTAACGGTTCGTGAGCTGATTGCTTACGGAAGATCCCCTCATGCCAAAGGCTTGAGGACACGGCATACCGGACAGGATCAGCATATTGTAGACCATGTCATGGAAATCACAGGCATGAAGCCCTATGCGGATCGGATGTTCCATACTCTATCGGGAGGTGAACAACAAAAAGCGCGAATTGCAATGGCTTTGGCCCAACAAACGGGCATTCTTTTGCTCGATGAACCTACCACTTTTCTGGATATCGCCCATCAATTTGAGGTTATGGATATGCTGAGGCGTATTAATCACGAGTCTGGCTTAACGATTGTTATGGTACTGCATGATTTGCAGCAAGCTGCGGCCTATTGTCATCATATGATTGCGCTTAAAAGGGGACGAATCGCCATGGCTGGCGAACCCCGTCAGATTTTGACGTCTGCTTTTCTTCGCGACATTTATGAAATGAACGCTACTATCAAATTTGAGGATGGCTATCCGGTCATTATACCGACCATACCACATCATTCAGGAGGAATTTAATATGATTATTATTACCAACACATCTAAAATCACCCCGGGCAATGCCCACCTGCTCATCGAACGCTTTAACAAAGAAGGTAAAGTGGAAAAAATGGAAGGCTTCCTCGGTCTGGAGGTACTGCTCACTGAAAACACAAAAGATTATGAGGAAGTAACGATTAGCACACGCTGGAAGGAAAAAGAGAACTTCCAAGGCTGGACCAAAAGCGAGGCCTTCCGTGAATCACACAGCCACCGCCAAATTCCGGACTATATATTAGAAAATAAAATTACGTTTTATGAAGTCAAAATCGTGCGTCATCCCATTAGCATCGCCGACTCCGATTCCTCTCTGGTGAACGATACCGAAGCGGTCTAATCCTGTAACACAGCGACAGACTTGTCTGCCCGCACCTTTTCACATATTCAAGCCAACCATAAAAAGCGACTCCGCAGACCATTGTCCGCAGAGTCGCTTTTTATGTGGAATCCTCAGATTGTAGTTGAACAGCGGCTTTGAATTTTCAGCGTCTCACCGTGTCCCAGTATATGAATGCGCTCCTTGGCGATGCCCAAGCGTTCACGCTCCGCTTCGAGACGATCCAGCGCCTCTCTCGGCGTATCATCCGCCAGCTTAAAGGCTCCGTAATGCATCGGGATCATCTGATCCGCACCGCAATCCACGAACCCCTGCAACGCCTCCTCCGGTGTCACATGCTGCGAAGTCATGAACCATTCCGGCTCATACGCACCAATCGGCATAAAGGTCAGGTCAATGTCAAAGCGCTCGCCAACCTCCTTAAAGCCACGAAAATATCCGGTATCTCCCACAAAGTACAACGTCGGTGCAGCTGCCGTTTCTGTGACGGACGTGGCAGAGCCAATCACCTGCTGCTCACTTTGCAGCACATATCCACCCCAATGCGAAGTATTCGTATCAAACGGCGTACGCCGCGTCCAATGCTGGGCCGGAACAAATGTGAAGCACACCCCGCCTATCGTAAAATGATCCCACCATTTCAGCTCATGGCAGTTACGGAAGCCTTTGCGGACCATTTTCGACTTTAACCCCGAAGGTACAAGCATCAGCGTATCTGCACGATACAATTTGCGCAACGATTCCATATGCAAATGATCATAATGCGAATGAGACAGCAGAATGATGTCCAACGGCGGTACATCCTGAATGCGGATGCCGGGCGGAGCCAGTCTTTTGTCGAAAGCCATACGCTCAGCCCACACCGGATCCGTAACAATATTCAGTCCGAGGTATTGGATGAAAAAGGTAGAATGCCCTACCCAGGTCGCCGTCGTCGTTTCCCGGTTACTGTGCAAAAACTCCAGCTCCGGCGGATGGTTCGGAACAACGAACGTATAATCCTTCGTTTTGCTGCGGCGCTCCTGCCGCCATTGTCTGAATTGCTTGAGTGTTTTATCCGTGTTGACATGATCCATGTTGTTAAAACGAACTTTGGGCATGATGTAACTCCTCCCCTGATGGACCCGTTCTCCAAAGAAACCGAAGCGGCTCAATTCATTTATATATTACACGCAAGTGTGAACATCCAATGATGCAACATGCTGGTGTATGTAAAGTATAATTCAATCCGCCTTTTACATGCAAAAATGGACCCTCCCCATCAATCAGGAAGGGCCATCTCAGATGCTGCTGTCAGTCCTGTGGATTTTTAAAGCGTGCCGAGTACATAAACAGAAATCCAATCGCCACCACAATAATAATAGGCGACTCATACATGATCGTAAAATGCTCGAAAGCAGCCATTTGTACTCACCCTTTCTTCCCCGCTTGTCCTCGCACATAATCCGCATCGAACAGGAACAGTCTCAAGATCAGGATCAGTGACGGAATCAGCACCAGCAGCCCCGCACTAAACGCCGCAATCAATGCATACGCCATGGCGGAGTTCGTAAAGCTGTGATGCACATTAATGTAGGGATACAAAACATACGGCAAATGCGAGCGTCCATAGCCATACCAGGCAAATGCAAATTGCAGCATGACCAGAATAAAGGTGGTTCCGAGATGACGCCGCCGCCATACCAGATAGACAGCTCCGACAAAGCAGATGAAGGAGGCGACAAACATCCATGCCATGTTCAGCATATTGGCAAAGTGGTCCGGATTTTGTTTGTTAATCTGAAAAAATGCGAGCAGACTCGCCACAATCGTTGGGCCGCTCCAGAGCAGCGCATATCCACGCACGATTTCAAAAGCAACCTTGTCTCCTGCCCTTTTGGCATAATAGGACAGAAACATCGCCGAGATATACAGCACACTCACCAGCGCCAGGAAAATAACCGCCCACGTATAGGAGTTGCTTAATAACTCACCCCAGCGCAGATGAACACCTGTGCTGTTCTCCACAATAATGCCGCCTTCCGAAATGGCGAGAACCGTCGACAGCGCCGCCGGAATCAGCAGCCCCGTCGCACCGTACAATGCCATGTAGACGATATTATTTGTACCGGAATGTCCATACGTATTGTACGCATAATACACCCCGCGAATCGCGAGAAGCACAATGGCAATACTGCCGGGAACGAGCAGCGCGGTGCCATAGTAATAAGCCGCATCCGGGAAGAAACCGTTCAGTCCCACCACGAAAAAAATGAGAAATACGTTCGTTACCTCCCACACCGGTGATAAATACCGTTGAATAATGTTGTGGATTTTATTCTGGTGACCTGTCAGCACACTGTAAAAGCTGAAAAAGCCTGCGCCAAAATCAATAGATGCCACAATCAAATAACCGAACAGGAAGGTCCACAAAATGGCGATACCGACAATTTCATAGCTCACTTCCCTTCAGCCCCCTCCAGCCCCAGCTGCCTCAGCTCCTCCACTGCATCTTTATTACGGAACAGCTTGCTGAGGACCTTAATGGCCGAGAAACACAGCACGAGATACAAAATGATAAACAATATCAGCATCCATCCGACACTCGTGGAGGTGGTTGCCGCCTCGGACACCTTCATGTAGCCGCGCAAAATCCACGGCTGCCTGCCCACCTCCGCAAACATCCAGCCCAGCTCAATGGCTACCATAGCCATCGGCCCCACCAGAATAAGTGCCAGCAGCAGCCATTTGGGGTATGGTTTGCGTCCCGGCAAACGTTTGCGAATCAGATACAACAGCGGAATGACCAGAATCAGCACCCCGGTGGTGATTTTGAGATCGAACATATAGTGGATAGACAACGGTGGACGCTGATCCACGGGATAATCATTCAGTCCCTTGACCTCCGTACTGGGCAGGTTACCGGCTAAAATACTAAGCGCATAAGGCACTTTCAGGGCATACTTGATATCTCCGTTCTTGTCCATATAACCGCCATATACGAAAGGAGCGTGCGTCATGGTATCAAAATGCCATTCGGCAGCAGCCAGCTTTTCCGGTTGATATTTGGCCAGAAATTTACCGGAGGCATCTCCGATCATCACGGTGCTGATAGCAAATACAATGGTGCAGGTGGCGGTCAGCTTCAGCGCTTTTTTGAAATACGGGTGGTTACGCCCCCGCAGCAAACTATAGGCAGCCAGTCCCATCAGCAGCCCGGCGCTCAACGTATACGAGGAAGCCAGCACATGAGAAACTTTGGTCGGCGTGGCCGGATTCAGCATGGCCTGGATGGGATGAATATCTGTCATGACTCCATTTTTAAGTGTAAAGCCTTGAGGCTGGTTCATGAACGAGTTCACAGTTGTAATAAAAACCGCTGATGCAGATGAGGCAATCGCTACCGGAATGAGCAGCATCAGGTGAAAATATTTGCTTTTAAACCGATCCCAGGTGTACAAGTAGATACCCAGAAAAATGGCTTCAATGAAAAAAGCAAACGTCTCCAAAAACAGGGGCAGCGCAATCGCTTGTCCAGCCACCCGCATAAAGGTAGGCCAAAGCAAGCTGAGTTGCAGTCCAATGGAAGTACCTGTGACGACACCTACGGCAACGGTGATGACAAACCCTCGCGCCCACCGTCGGGCCAGCAGCGTATAGTGCGGATCACCAGTTCGCAGCCCGCGCCATTCGGCGAGCGCAATCATCAAAGGTACGCCAACGCCAATGGATGCAAATACAATATGAACAAACAGGGTAATTCCAGTCAACATCCGGCTTAGCAATACGGGGTCCAGTGAAGACAAATGGTACTCACTCCTTCATTTCACATTCTAAATAGAAAGCACCTGCATATATTCCTTTGGATTACGATCTAGGGAGTCAGGCGGGCTATGCTTTTAATGACTGCATACAGCATAATAGCCGCTATCACAATACACACAATAATGAGCGTCCTTTCCTGCTTGCGGAACATGGGAACGCCTCCTTTACTCGTCGTTTGGAGCATGGGGAGAACACATCTTAGTCTAGCTAAAATTTGTTATTTTTAACCATGCTGCCGTTATAAATTTAGCAGGATTCCATTTTGGATATTGCTATGTGCATTCGAATCGTTCTGGGCAGCTACTTTTTAGCCTCATTAGTGTGAGATTTATCATTGTATTTTTCTCAAAATGACGAAATCTCTCTTTGGAGACATTCGTAGAATGAGGTACAATACAGATAAGCTATATATGGAGAACTTTTGAATAGGAGGCTGTACCGAGCTATGAAAATAACATCTATCGAGCCAACTCCCAGTCCGAACACCATGATGCTGCATCTGGATGAACGGCTGGAAGCGGGCATTCGCAGAACATATACACGGGATAATGAACGCTCCGCTCCCCCGTTTATCCGGCGTATGCTGGGCATTGAAGGAGTCAAAAGCGTGTTTCATACGACGGATTTTGTAGCCCTCGACCGCAAAGGGAACGCAGATTGGTCTACCATTCTGGGTCAGGTTCGGGACCGGCTAGGCGAGGAAGGCGCAGACGCCAATTGGGACTTGCCGGAGGAAACCTCAGGGGAAGCGTTTGGTGAGGCACAGGTATTTGTGCAATTTTTCCGGGGCATTCCGATGCAAATCCGGGTCAAAGCGGGCCAGCAGGAGGAACGGATTTCCTTGTCCGACCGTTTCGTGCAGGCCGTAACCCGGGTAGCCAGCGCGACACTGATCAAGGAGCGCAAGCTGAGCGATTACGGCGTCCGCTACGGAGAGCTGCCGGATATCGCACGCGAGGTGGAGCAGGAGTTGGAGGCGGCCTTCCCGCAGGAGCGGCTGGAGCAGATTATCCAGCAGGCGATTGCCCACGGCGCGGACAACAGCGAATTCGTGGAGGAACGCCGCGAATGGAGCGATGCTGAGCTGGAGCAGGCCCTACAGCACGAGGATTGGCGTACCCGCTACGCCGCGCTGGATCGGTTGGAGCCGACGCCCGAGCATTTGCCGCTCATCCGGCAAGCGCTGCATGACGACAAAATGCAGCTACGGCGGCTGGGGGTCGTCTATCTGGGCGATCTGCGCACACCGGAGGCGATGGAGCTGCTATTCGAGGCGCTGCGTGATCCTTCAGCGGCCGTACGCCGTACGGCGGGCGATACGCTGTCGGATATCGGCGACCCGGCGGCTACCGGAGCTATGATCGGAGCCTTGTCAGATAGCAGCAAGCTGGTTCGCTGGCGGGCTGCCCGCTTTTTGTACGAGGTCGGCACCGAGGACGCGCGTGACGCGCTGGAGAAGGCTGTTGATGACCCCGAATTCGAGGTCAGTCTACAGGCCAAAATGGCGCTGGAGCGCATTGAGTCAGGCGAGCAAGCCGCAGGTACGGTTTGGCAGCAGATGGCTAAACGCAACTCTTAATTTATGATTTTACGACTGGACCTTCAAAAAATTGTCGATTGTCAGAAGATGTACAGGTACGCTATACTTTAGTTTGCTATACAATAACATATCATGTCATACACCTCATCAACCCTGTTTTATGATGAGGTAGAGGTCGCGGATGTAATCAGTACACCGGAGGAGACGCCAAGAGCCGTCTGTGATTCCTGTGGAAAGGTGCATCCGCCGAAGTATGCGGAGTCGACTCTTTGTAAACCTCCGAATGCTGGGGCTGCTAACCGAAAGGAGCAGAACTGTCACGCGATGTCCTAACACAGACACGTGTGTTGAGCTATCTTGTTATAGAAGAAGGTATGGTGCGGAATGCATAGACAAGGCCGCAGGCGTATTCCCTGCGGTCTTTTGACGTTTGTAATCCCCCTCCTTCAGGCTCTTGCCCTGACATGAAATACCATTTCATGAAGGAGTGTTTGAACGTGCAACACAAAGCGACACCTGCCGCAACCTTGCGGAAAAGTCTCAAAGCCCGACATATGACGATGATCGCCCTCGGGGGCTCCATCGGAACAGGCCTGTTCCTCGCCAGTGGAGGCGCGGTTGCAGAAGCCGGACCCGGAGGTGCCCTGCTGGCGTATGCAGCAGTCGGCCTCATGGTTTACTTCCTGATGACCAGCCTCGGTGAGCTGGCTACGTTTATGCCTGAATCCGGCTCTTTTAATACCTATGCAGGCCGTTTCGTCGATCCGGCTTTTGGCTTCGCCATGGGCTGGAACTTCTGGTACAACTGGGCCGTGACAATTGCCGCCGAGTTGGCAGCGGCGACCGTGCTGATCAAATACTGGTTTCCCGAAAGTCACTCCGCCTGGTGGAGTTTACTATTTCTGGCCGTGATCTTCGCGTTGAACGCGCTGACAGTCAAGGGCTACGGTGAATCCGAATACTGGTTCGCCATGATTAAAATTGTAACCGTGGTTATCTTTTTGACTGTGGGTGTGCTGATGATCTTCGGCATTATGGGGGGTCCAGCGATTGGCTTCGCTAACTTCACTGTGGGCGATGCCCCGTTCCATGGCGGATTTTTCGCCGTATTGGGCGTGTTCATGGCCGCAGGCTTTTCCTTTCAGGGAACGGAGCTGATCGGGGTAGCCGCCGGAGAGAGTGAAAATCCGCGTGAAAATGTGCCGCGTGCCATCCGTCAAATCTTTTGGCGCATCCTGTTCTTTTATATTCTGGCGATTCTCGTCATTGGATTGATTATTCCGTACACCAATCCGAATTTGCTGCGGGGAGATATCAGTGACATCGGGGTCAGCCCGTTCACACTGGTATTTGAAAAAGCGGGGCTTGCCATTGCCGCCTCCGTCATGAATGCCGTTATTTTAACTTCCGTATTGTCGGCAGGTAATTCCGGGATGTACGCGGCAACACGTGTACTGTACGCTTTGGCACGGGAAGGCAAAGCCCCCCGTTTCCTCGGACATATCAATCGGCGCGGCATTCCCATGAATGCACTGCTGATCACGACCGCTGTCGGTATGCTGGCCTTCCTCGCCTCCCTGTATGGGGACGGTGTGGTGTACAACTGGCTGCTAAATGCTTCCGGGATGTGCGGGTTTATCACATGGGTCGGTATTGCGGTCAGCCATTATCGTTTCCGCCGTGCCTTTACTGCACAGGGTCGCAGTCTGAGTGAGCTTCCGTACAAAGCCCGCTGGTTCCCGTTTGGTCCCTTGTTTGCCTTCGCACTGTGTATCATCGTGATTATCGGGCAAGGTGCCGATGCCTTTACCGGGCAAGCCATTGATTGGAAAACGATGATCGCTACGTACATGAGTGTGCCGCTGTTCCTTCTTCTGTGGCTCGGCTACAAATGGATCAAGCGTACCAAAATCGTTCCACTCCATGAGTGTGATTTGGACCCGGATGCGTCCTCCGGTAAATAAACAATAGTAAAAAAGCCCGTCTCCGGGCATATACAGGTGAAAATGCGAATGAACGATCCTATGGATCGGATCAGGTTCATCCGCATCTTCTCCCTGATATGTGGAGAGACGGGCTTTTTCTGTTATTCGGAAGAAGAAGCTACCGGGGCTGTCAAAGACAAAGACATAGACAAGGCACGGCGGCTAAACATGCCATAAATCACAGCAATCAGCGTCAGCAGTGCAGAAAACAAATACAAATTAACGATGCCCAGATGATCTGCAATCCAGCCCATCAGCAATAGCGAGATGCAAAACGTCATGCTCGTCAGCGTAGCCTGTGCGGATAGCACCTTGGGTAAATCGTGCACAGATACGCTCATTTGCATCATCGTGCGGCGGGATACGACGGACATTTCCGCAGGCAATCCCATTAACAGTACGATCAGCAGCGTCAGCGGCGGTAATGTGTTAAGCGCATACCAAGCCGTTAACAGTCCATAGCAAGCCATCCCCACCAGCATCGCGGGCAGCAGTCTGCGCTGCAAATACTTGACACAAGCGAGAACAATGATCCCACCGCCTATCGCTCCTGCAAAATACGCCGCATTAATGTACCCCCACCATGCCTCACTTTTGTGCAACACCTGCTGAGCGAAGGCAAGCGTGAATGCTCCTACCCAAACCGAACCACCCAGCAGGTCGATCATATCCATAAAAATAAGAGCCTTGAGCCTTCGGCTGGCTCCGATAAGACTCCACCCTTCGCGCAATATTTCCTTTTTGCGTTTGGGAGGTAACGCCGGGCTTTCCGACTCCGGGCCGTACAGCGTGTCTTCCAGCTGTACGAGAGGCATATCATGATGCTCTTGCCCCTGTTCAGCCACAGCTCCGGACGCTAAGGTGTCTCCGCTTCGCACCCGAGTTCCGGGTTGCAGTAAATAATGGGCTTTGCCCTCTAGCGGATCACGGATCAAGCTGGTAAAGATCAGGGCCACCGTATACAGCCCGCAAGCGACCAGCAGTGTTTTTTCCGAGCCCATTACGGCTACGAGCACACCGCTCAGCCCCCATCCGGCCAATTGTACGGTCTGATCGCTGACCGATACGAGACTGTTCGCCCGCATCAGCCCTTCCCCAGACGCAAGGCGCGGAATCAGCGCATTACGTGCAGGTGTGGTCCAACCGTCCAGAAAGGACATGGCTGCTACCAGTGTAAACACAAGCACCCATACTGGGTTTGTTCCCGCTGACCACAAATGCCCCAACAGAAGAGCGAAGAAAGCCAGTTGGCCAAATTGAGAAACGAACAGAATAAATGGAAGCTGGAACCGAGCCAATATCAGCGGTGCTAAAAAGCCGCTAATCATCTGTGCGCCCATTCGCAACAACGGAACGAGAACCGAGGAAAAGATTGAATCCGTTTCATGAAACACCAGAGAAACCAGCGCCATGATATAAAGGATATCGGCCGCATTCGACATCGTCTGCGTGCCGAGCAGATAAGTAAAAGAACGCTTATGCATATGAATAAAATACTCCCTTACGAATGTGCTTTTTTTATTGCAGCAAAATGATCAGGTCCATTTCAGAGTTACACGAAGATTTCCGGTGCTGCCTAAATCTGTGATCTGATAAGAGATGGTTTTTACCCCGAGCTGATACAACGATTGTAAATCTTCTTTGAGACTTCGCTCTGTCCCCTGATAGCCAAAGGTAAGCGTGGCCCCTCCCTTATTCATCTCTTTGCGAACCTGCTCCTTGATTTCGGAGGATGATTTAACCAGACCCTTGCCGTCTTGTAGCGGATATTCCAAGTTATTGTACAGCTTTTGATACACAGCAGCCTTGGGTCCTCCCGCAGCGACCAATCCCGACAATGTCTGCCGATACGAGGTGTTCGCCTGAGGATACTGTTTAACCCAGGAGTGATCCCTGCGCATTTCGGCATCAGTCAATAGATAATACGAATTGCTTACCTCGTTGCCACGATCCGGGGTCGGATCATCCCATGTCGTATCCATGTGGTACCATTGTCCATCCAGCAAAACAAGATTCCATGCATGCAGTTGGCCCCCTGCTCTTCCCTCCACAATCCGGTTGGTAATCCCGGTGCGTTCCAGCATTTTGTAGGCGAGCAAGGAATAGCCCTGACACACCGTGCTTCCGGTTTTCAAACCATCGTATGCTGTGTACTTTTGCAGCGTCTCATCATATTTCAAACGAACCACGATCCAGTCATGAATGGCCTTCACCTTCTCATGATCCGTCATCCCCTTCGTAATGATGTCCCCCAGCACAGCTTTAACCGTGCTATCTACATATGCAGTCTGCTCCTTCGTCTCCCGGTAACTCAGACGGATCGTAACCTCGGCGGACGTGGTTGTGCCTGTATAGCTGAATGCGTAGCTTTTGATCGTATAATTCACATAGGGATCGCTCTCCATCGCCTGCTTGATGGCTGTCTGTAGCTGCTGCTTGAGACCGTTCACCCGCCCTTGATATGTAAAGGTCAGCGTTTCACTCCGCGTAGCCATGGCCTGTAAGAGCTTATTCTGAAGCTGCTGTGACGAAACGGATGGAGCTGGCTTGACCGACGCAGCATATACATTGTTCCCCCACTCCACAGCATGCGGCAGCAACACAGCCAGCACTGCACCTGCCGCCAGGCATTTTATAAGCCTAACCCCGATTTTTCTGTTCATACAGAGCGTTCCTGCCCTTCTTAGCATAATTGTAAACAGCTCTATCTTACCATAAAATCAGTTGGCCCAAGGACTCTAGTTTTGTCGGTTACAGACAGGCCATACCGTTCACAGAGAATTTTATCACAGCAATCTAGTAATCCTCATGATATGGTACTGGCATCGGAAATCATTGATATTGATTCTCATTCTATATTAGAAAGGCTGAGCACCATGCCAGAATGTATCTCACTCCTTCGTACTCCACCGGGTCAACCCGTGCGGCTGCAATCTCTTGCTTCTCTTCACCCCTCATTGCGTCGACGCTTAACGGACATGGGGATTGACGAAGGCTCCATTATACGGTTAAAAAAAATCAGTCTGTTGGGCGGCCCTATCGTTATTGAATGCAACGGTCAACTGGTCGGCCTCCGTCAAAATCAGGTAAAACAACTGGAGGTCGTTCCTTCATGGACATGATTGCTCTATTCGGTAATCCCAATACGGGAAAAACCTCATTATTCAACAAGCTGACTCGTACGTATGCAGAGGTAGGGAACTGGTCCGGGGTTACGGTGGAAAAGAAAACCGGTCTGCTGCGCGACAAGTCTGCCGTTTTGGTGGATTTGCCAGGTGCCTATTCCTTGCTTCCACTTTCGCTGGATGAAGGTATCGCTACCCGTTATTTGCTGGAAGAACCGCCTGCGGCTCTGATTAACATCGTGGATGCCTCCCAGCTCCAGCGCAATCTGTACCTGACTGTACAACTGCTGGAATATGGCCGTCCGCTCGTACTTGGCTTAAATATGACCGACGTAGCCGATGCCACAGGCCTGCTAGTGAACAAGGAATTGCTGGCTGATCAATTGAATGTTCCCATCATTCCTATGGTGGCACGCACGGGCAGCGGCAGTAAGCAAATGCTCGCATCCCTTCGAGAGGTACGACGTTCGCCAAATTCCTTCCAGTTGGATTATGGCTCTGCCGTCGAAGCAGCCCTTGTAGATATTGGCAGCTTGCTGACGAATACATCTGTGCCAAACCCTCGGTGGGCAGCTCTACAGTGTCTGGAAAACAATCCTGTCGTTATGGAATGGATGACGAATGAGGTACAGCGTGAAAAAGTAACGGATCACATCCAGCGTTGCGAGAAAGAGCTTCTCCTTGAAGGCTATTCGGCTACTCCCGCTCAGCATATCCGTTCTGTTCGTACAGCGTGGATCGCTGATCTGTGTACAAAGGCGTTGGATACGACCAAACTCAAGCCGCACAGTCTGACAGACAAGCTGGACGCATTGCTGACACATCGGTATCTGGGGATTCCGATCTTTTTGCTGCTGATGTACGCTACCTTCAAGTTCACCTTCGATTGGGCAGGTACGATCCTTTCAGATATGCTGGATGGATTCTTCTCAGGAGCACTGAGCAGTTGGATTTCTGAAGCGCTCGTTCACTTGAACGCGTCCGCTTTTACGCAAAGTCTTATCGTGGACGGTATCGTGGCGGGAGTTGGGGGCGTGCTCGTTTTTCTGCCTCAGATCGCTATTTTGTTCCTTATTATTTCGCTGATTGAAGACTCCGGGTATATGGCACGGGTCACGATATTAATGGACCGTCTCATGCAAGCTGTGGGCTTGAACGGGAAAAGCTTCATCCCCTTTATTATCGGCTTTGGCTGCAATGTTCCTGCCATTATGGCGGCACGCACCATTGAACAGCCCAGAGAACGCCTCATTACAACGTTGCTGGTACCCTTCATGTCCTGCTCCGCCCGCCTGCCAGTCTATGCGTTGTTTGCGGGCGTATTTTTCCCAACACACGCAGCAAGCATCATCATGCTGATGTACGTGCTAGGAATTGTCGTGTCGCTTGTACTTGCGAAGGTGTTCTCCAAGGTATCCTTTTTGTCGGGTGAGCCTTCCCTCTTCATCGTGGAGCTTCCCCCTTATCGTGTGCCGCAAGCTCTTACGCTATTTCGCAGCACGTGGGAAAAGGTCAAGGGCTTCGTCCGCAAAGCTGGAACCATTATTCTCGCAGGGTCCGTCGGTATTTGGCTTTTGTCCAATTTCGGCCCCCAAGGGTTCGGTGCAGACATGAATGACAGCCTGCTCGCCACTGTTGGAGGATGGTTCGCCCCCATACTGGCCCCTCTCGGCTTCGGTACCTGGCAAGCAGGCGCATCCCTGCTCACAGGCTTTATGGCCAAGGAGGTTGTGGTATCGACGATGAATATCATTTACCACGTTCCGGACATGCAGGGACTAGAAATGCAAGTAAGGCATGCCTTTACGCCATTGGCCTCTTTTAGCTTCATGGTGTTCATTCTGTTGTATGTGCCATGTCTGGCCACGGTAGCGGTCATTCGTAAAGAAACCCTTTCGTGGCGCTGGACCGGATTTTCCGTGATCTATCCTTTGACCGTTGCATATATTATTGCCGTTGTGATCTATCAGTGTGGCAGATTATTAGGTTGGGGTTAAGTTAGAGCCTTATGAAAATAGAAGGAAGTGGATTCCATGATCAATATCATCATTTTACTGGTGATTCTCGGTTATAGCGCGTGGGTGTTCGTACGCTTTTTGCGAAAAAGCCGTCAAGGTGCTTGTGCCGGATGCTCATCTAGCAAATCATGTCCGGGCTGTGCCACGAGTGCTGTGAAGGAAGACCAAGCGAACATCAACAGAAATATCTAATCCAAGCTTAGCATCCCCATGAAAAAAGCGTCTGCGGGTTTATCCTGACCCGAAGACGCTTTTCCTTTACTCTCAAACTCACAATATTTAGCGGTATTCCGCCAACCGTTCATTTAGCTCCCGCGTGTGCAGGTAGACTTCACGATACAGCTCATATAGGCCTTCATATCGGGCTACACGTTCCGGGTCTGGCGAGTATCTGGCTGCTTCACGGAGAAAAGCTGCCGCGCACGCTTGCAACGATTCAAACCAGCCGCTTCCGTAAGCGGCCAGCATCGCCGCGCCCAAGGCAGGCCCTTGCTCGCTTTCCAGCTTGATGATATCCGCATTAAAAATGTCTGCCTGCATTTGCAGCCACGCTTCATTACGCGCACCGCCGCCAATGGAAATGATCTCATTCACCGCTTTGCCCGTTCCTCTGAGAATATCAATGGATTCCTTGAGCGAGAATGTAATTCCCTCCAGCACCGCCCGTGTAAAATGCGCGAGCTTGTGCCCCGCATCCATCCCGATAAAGCTGCCTCGAATGGTAGCATCTGGATGAGGGGTACGTTCGCCGACAATATAAGGCGTAAACAACAGCCCGCGGCTACCCGGCTCAATCGAATCCACACCTTCCAACAGTGCATCAAAGGAATGCTCCGGTGCAAAGGTATCCTTAAACCACGTCAGGCTGTACCCGGCCGCGAGCGTAACACCCATGATATAATAAGCGTCCTGCTCACTATGATTAAAAAAATGCGCCCGACCCTGCACATCAATATCCTTGCGCTCCTCATAAGAAAGCACAACGCCTGAGGTGCCGATGCTGCACAAGGTGCGGCCTTCGCTCAAAATGCCTGCGCCAATCGCACCACATGCGTTGTCCGCTCCACCTGCATACACCTTCGTTGCAGGCGAAAGTCCGGTCTGCTCCGCAATCTCCGGCAGTAGTGTACCCGTCTGATCGAACGATTCCACCAGCGATGGAAACAGAGACGACGGCAGCTCGAAAGCAGCAGCAATCTCTTGGCTCCACCGCTTTTTGGCCACATCCAGCAGCAGCGTGCCCGCCGCATCCGAATACTCCATCGCCAGTTCTCCCGTCAGGCGATACCGCACATAATCCTTCGGCAGCATAAAATGGGCTGCACGAGTCAGCACGTCCGGCTCATGCTCCTGCACCCACAGCAGCTTGGGCAGCGTAAAGCCTTCCAGCGCCCGGTTACGCGCGATGCTCAGCAGCTCTGGTCCGAGCTTTTCTTCAATGCGACGACATTGTGCCGTTGTGCGCGTGTCATTCCACAGAATAGCCGGACGAAGCACCTGCCCGTCCTTGTCGGTCAGCACAAGCCCGTGCATCTGTCCCGAAAAGCTAATGCCGTCCACAGCATCTGCCCCGCCGATTCCAGCCTTTTCAACAAGCTGCTTCAGTGCTGTTAGCGTGCCACGAACCCAGTCCTCGGGATGCTGCTCGCTGTACCCTGCCTTGGGCTGATGGAGCGGATAAGACTCGGAGGTTTCATTAGCTACCTGTCCCTTGCGGTTGACCAGCACCGTTTTGACTGCGCTGGTACCCAAGTCCACGCCGATGACATAGCGCTCCTGCTCCTGTTTCTGCTTTTCCTGCATGGAAATTCCTCCTTTCCTGTTACCCTATAGACGCTGTCTCATGGATAGGCTCTGATATTAATCCGCCAAAATGTATTGATTTAATGTCGCTTTCAGATACTCCTGACGACCGGATACGTTTTTACGTGGTGCATCGTTCGCCAGTGCATATTCAGCCAAAGACGCAAGCGTTGCTTTACCGGATACGATGTCTGCTCCAATACCTTCTTTAAAGCTGCTATAGCGCTTATCGATAAAGTCCTCGAACACGCGGTCCTCGATCAGTTTGGCGGCTACCTTCAGGCCTTTCGCATACGTATCCATACCCGCGATATGTGCGAGGAACAGATCCTCTGGCTCAAATGATGCTCTACGCACCTTGGCATCAAAGTTGATACCGCCGCGGCCCAAGCCTTCATTTTGCAGCACTTCATACATAGTCAGGGTTGCATCATACAGATCAACCGGGAATTCGTCCGTATCCCAGCCCAGCAGCAAATCTCCCTGATTGGCATCCAGTGACCCCAGCATACCGTTAATCCGTGCTACACGCACTTCATGATCAAACGTATGACCCGCCAAGGTTGCATGGTTAGCCTCCAGATTGAGCTTGAAATGCGAATCCAGATCATATTTTTGCAGGAAAGCAATCGTCGTTGCCGCATCAAAATCATACTGGTGCTTGGTTGGCTCCTTCGGCTTCGGCTCGATCAGGAACTGAGCATCAAAGCCAATCTCCCGCGCATAGTCTACGGCCAGATGGAACATCCGTCCCAAATTGTCCTGCTCCAGCTTCAAATCTGTATTCAACAGCGTATCGTAGCCTTCACGGCCTCCCCAGAACACATAGTTATCCGCGCCCAGACGCTTGCCCACTTCCAGGCCTTTTTTAATCTGGGCCGCTGCGTGTGCGTATACATCTGCATTGCAAGTCGTCGCAGCCCCATGCAAGTAACGTGGATGGCTGAACATATTCGCCGTGTTCCACAGCAGCTTTTTACCCGTTGCCTTCATATGCTCTTCAATCAAATCCACGATGGTATCCAGATTGCTGTAAAATTCCTTCAGCGACGCGCCCTCCGGAGCAATATCCACATCGTGGAATGCAAAATAAGGCAGGTTCAGCTTATCCAGCAGCTCAAAAGCAGCCTCCACACGGGCCTTCGCCAAATCCAGTCCAGTAAACTTGGACCAAGGGCGCTCCGCCGTCTCTACCCCAAATGGATCAGATCCACCTGCAACCAGTGTATGCCAATAAGCCATACTAAAACGCAAATGCTCCTCCATCGTTTTCCCAGCCACAATTTCCTGAGGATTATAAAATTTGAATGCAAAAGGATTATTGGATTGCTTGCCCTCAAAGTTAATTTTAGATACCTGTTCGAAATAAGCCATTATAAGCTCCTCCTTTATAGTAAACGTTTACAAAAAAGATTCTAGCACAGCCAAAACACTTTGTCTATTGCTTAAACTAAGTTTGTTTTTATGATATACTATTGGGAATTACACCAACAGGAAGTGAAAAAATCATGAATGTCACTGGCGATCAGGCGCTTGTCAAAAAGCTGAATAAATCCATTGTGCTGGAGCGCATTCGCCTCCATGCTCCCCTTTCCCGGGCACAATTATCCAGTCAAACCGGGTTAAATAAGGCTACCGTTTCCAACCTGGTGGCGGAGCTGATCACCGACGGGCTTGTATATGAAACGGGATTAGGTGAATCCAGTGGTGGTCGCAAGCCTTTAATGTTGCTGTTTAACAGTCGTGCGGGCTTTGTTCTCGGCATCGAGGTCAGCGTGCAGTATATCAAGGGTGCTCTGACCGATTTGGCAGGAACCATTGAAACAGAGCTTACCTTCCCCCTTGCGCAGCATGATCCTGCTTTTGTTATGGAGCAGATTCAAAGGCTGGTTCAGGAGCTTATGCAGACGGTCCCTCCCTCCCCTCATGGCATCGTCGGTATGGGGCTAGGAGTGCCAGGTATGGTGGATGAATCGGGAACTGTTTTGTTCGCGCCCAATCTGGGCTGGGAAGAGGTTCCGCTGCGGCAACAGCTTGAGGAAGAGCTTGGGCTTCCCGTGGTGGTGGATAACGAAGCCAATGTCGGCGCACAGGGCGAGTTGTACTATGGTATGGACAGCGATTACCGGCAACTGGTGCGGGATCTGGTCTACATTAGTGCAGGGTCTGGGATCGGGGCCGGAATTATCATTGACGGCAAGCTGTATCAAGGAGCTTGGGGGTACGCCGGAGAGACAGGTCATATGTCCATTGATTGGAACGGGCGGCTCTGCTCCTGCGGCAGCCGGGGCTGCTGGGAGCTGTATGCTTCGGAAAAAGCATACACAGCGCCTACCCTCCCCCTGCCCGCGCACAGTACAGCGGAATTACTGCCGTTTGCCCGGCAAGGTGACACGAATACGCTAAGCGTCTTTCGTGATATCGGGCGATATTTGGGCGTGGGCATTACCAATATTGTGAACAGCCTCAACCCCGGAATGCTTATCATCGGCGGTCCGCTGGCGGAGGCCCGACCATGGCTGGAGCAGAGTATGCGTGAGGTGATTGATGAACGCGCCCTGCCCTATCACCGACGGCAGCTGCAAATCCGTTTTTCCACGCTTGGCAGCCGTTCGACCATGTTAGGCGCTGCCTATGCAGCGACAGCCCCTTTTCTCAGGCGTGTAAGGGTATCTTTGTAAAAAAAGGCGTACAGGAACATTAAAGTTCCTATACGCCCATTTATTTCTACAAACCGTTATTGGAGATCACATCTTTATACCAGTAGAAGCTTTTTTTTCGTTTTCTTTCAAGCGTTCCGTTACCGTCGTTGTCTTTATCCACATATATAAATCCGTATCTTTTTTCCATTTCAGATGAGGAGTAGCTGACCAAGTCAATCGCTCCCCAACTGGTGTAACCCATGAGTTCAACCCCGTCCAGAATAGCTTCATGCATTTGTTCAAAATGAGCACGGAAGTAATCAATACGGTAATCATCCTGAATACTACCGTCTTCCTCTACCTTGTCGTACGCTCCCAAACCATTTTCTACAATGAACAATGGTACTTCATAGCGGCTGTACAGCTCGTTAAGAGAAAGTCGCAAGCCGACCGGGTCAACCTGCCAGCCCCAATCACTCGTTTCCAGATAAGGATTTTTAACGCCGCCAATCGTATTTCCACTGACTTTTTCCATGCCTTCACTATCTGCACTGGCAACGAGCGACATATAGTAGCTAAAAGAAATGAAATCCACCGGATGCGTTTTTAAAATTTCATCATCGCTCTCAAGCTTTTCTATCACGAGCCCCTTTTCATGGAAGAAGCGTTTCATATAATGCGGGTACGCACCACGAACCTGTACATCTGTGAAAAAAAAGTTAAACTGATTCGCTTTAAACGCTGCAAGCATATCCTGCGGATTACAGGTGTGCGGGTATGTCGTCAGCCGGGTTAACATACAGCCGATTTTCGAGCCGGGAACAATTTCGTGACAGTATTTCACAGCCAAAGCACTAGCCACAAATTGATGATGCAACCCCTGATAAACCGCCTGCTCTACATTTTCAAAGCGTTCCGGTATAATCCCACCGCTCGTAAACGGATGCCGAACGATACTATCTATTTCATTAAAAGTGATCCAGTGCTTTACTTTATTTTTGTATCTTGTAAACACGGTTTTACAAAAATGAATAAAGAAATCTACAACCTTCCGTTGGGTCCAGCCCCCGTAATGATGGACAAGATACATCGGCATTTCGTAGTGAGACAGGGTAACAAGCGGCTCGATCCCATTTTTATGCATTTCATCAAACAGCCGATCATAAAATTGCAATCCAGCCTCGTTAGGCTTGTCCTCATCTCCGTTTGGAAAAATACGCGTCCATGCAATAGATACCCGCAACGTTTTAAAGCCCATTTCACCAAACAATGCTAAATCTTCAGGATAGCGATGATAGAAATCGATTCCCTGGCGTTTGGGATAATCATGATCTGATGTGTCCTGCATCGCCTTTTGGATATGTTCCTCGGTCATTGAATTGTGTTTTTTGTAATCACTTTTGCTAACATTTCTTTTGTAAATAGCCATATCTGCTGTAGATATCCCTTTACCATCGACATTCCAGGCTCCTTCGACCTGGTTCGCGGCTACAGCTCCTCCCCATAGAAAGCCTTCTGGAAATGTTCTTTTGATCTCTGTCACATCTAGCTCCTCCTCTTTAATTTCTGCTCATGACTCGTTTTAAGTGAATAATCAGGTACATTAGTTCTTCGTCAGGAATAGAAAGCTCAAATTTGGCTTCAATATACTGTTGAATCGTTAACGCGCATTTCTCTTCTTCTGGATACTTGTTCACAATCTGGCTCATTAATTCCTGGTCTTGAGAATCCAACATTTTATGCTCAAGTAATCTCTGAACAAAAAATTGAAGATGCGTTAAAAACCGTGAATAGTTGATGCTGTGGGTATCCAGTTCAATTTGGTAATGAATTTTAATGATGTTCAAAATGTCTTTGACCGTATTGGTCATCAATAAAACCTGGTTCATATTGTTATCGGTCTGTTGAGCGTTGACCAGATGAAAGGCGATATTCGCCGCTTCCTCTTCAGGTAGCTTGAGACCAATTCGCTTTTCAATCAAGGTGAGCGCATACAGACCAATGCCAAACTCTTCCGGGTAAAACTTTTTGACCTCCCACAGCATCCGGTTCTGAATCGTCATGTGGTCTTTAAACCGTTTGGTTGCCATAAACAGATGGTCTGTCAGGGAAATATACAGGTGTTCATTCAAGTGACTGGATAGAACGCTTTTGGCATAAGATATGATTTCATCTGCCATAATCAAATACTCCTTGGGAGTTTCCTTCATTAAGGCTGTCAAATCGGAAGACATACTTTCATTTTCAAGAACATATATCTTTTCGATCTCGTTCTCATCGACGAAGTCACCGGGTTTGCTTTTAAAGCCGATACCTTTCCCCATCACGATAATCTCTTTGTGATCCTCACGTTTGGCAAGCACAATACTCGTATTGAGAACTTTTATTACTTTCATATCGAACAACCTCTCACTTTCCAGGCTTGATTCCCCCAACAAACACACTGTTAAAGTACAGTAATCAGAGGCTTCTCTGGCCCTGTCTTTCCTGAATTTTCATGACTCATGATCTCCAGATAGTCCGGCGTATTGGTCACAATAATTGGAGTTATCGTATCATATCCCGCCTTTTGTATGGCTTCAAGCTCGAATTCAATCAGAAGCTGTCCATGCTTAATGACGTCACCTTCTTGTACATGCACCGTAAAATGCTGGCCCTTCAGCTTCACGGTATCCAAACCGATATGAATGAGCAGCTCTACGCCTTCAACCGATTTTAAGCCTATGGAATGCTTGGTGCGAAACACAGTGTCCACGGTGCCGTCAAAGGGTGCAACTACTTTGCCGTTACTTGGCTGAATAGCAATCCCTTTGCCCATGGCTTCCTGAGAGAACGCTTCATCCTTGACCTGCTGTAAGGGAATCACCTCCCCCTCCATAGGTGCAAAAATAACGATTTTGGACTTGATGCTCTTATCTTTCGCTTGAGCAGGCTCCGGACGAGATTCTGTTTTGACCGGTTCGATAACCGTATCCTTAAATCCGATCACGTATACTGCTATAAACGTCACAACGATCGAAATGGCCATTGTAATGAGCGCATATACCAGGTTGGAGTGATCTTCACTGATAAACATCGGCAGTGATGCAAAACCAGGACCCACAGCGGCATAAGCTTTTAGATTCACAAGTCCGGCAAACAATCCGGCAACACCAGCTCCAATCATGCAAGCGAACAGTGTTTTTTTCAAGCGTAAATGCACGCCGTACAAGGCAGGCTCTGTAATTCCGAATACCCCTGAAATACCTGCCGACAAAGCAATTTGTTTGAACTTGGGATCTTTTGTTTTCAGCGAGACGGCAAACGCACCAGCTCCTTGTGCCATATTGGAAGCCAGCATGGCAATCAGCACCAATGTTTCATATCCTGGTGAAGCCAGCGCAGCAAATATGATAGGATAAAATACTTTGTGCATGCCGAACATGACGATTAGCGGCATCACGATAGACATCAACACTACTGTAAGCCAGCCAATTCTTTCCTGAATCCAGAATACACCGTTTGACATCCCCAAGCCCAGATACGTCCCCAGCGGCCCTAAAGCAATGAGAGCGACAGGCGCGACAATCAGAATAACGATTAATGGTTTTAGAAAAATTTTCACAGGTCCCGGAGAGATTTTATCAGCAAATTTCTCAATATAGGACATGAACCATATGGTCAAAATAATGGGAATAACAGAGGTGGCATACTGTACCGACGCTACGGGCAGGCCCGCAAATGTAACGGCCTTCTCACCACCTAACAAACTGATTAAGTTTGGATGAAGCAGCACGCCCCCAAGCAGTACGGATACGAATGGGTTGGTCTTGAATTTTTGTGCGCTGGAGAAAGCCAGCAGCATAGGCAGAAAATAAAATGCCGCATCCGCGATTACACTTAAAACCATGTACGTTTGGCTTTCCTTGCTCATGATTCCGGTTACTGTACACAGCAAGAGCAATGCTTTTAGCATCCCGGAAGCGGCAATGGCCGGGATAATAGGCTGGAAAATACCTGCGATCATGTTCGCAAAGGTATTAAACAATCCCTTAAGGCTTCGGTCTGCCTTCACTTTTTCGGCTTCATCCGAGGACGATTTATCCGGGTCCAGCAATTTTACCAGCTCATTGTAGACATAGCCTACATCATTCCCTATGATGACCTGATATTGTCCACCGCTATTCACGGCTCCCATAACCCCGTCCAAGGCTTTAATTTCATCTGTTTGTGCCAATTCCGGTTTACGGAGCGTCATTCTCAATCGAGTAGAGCAATGAATGACACTGTTAATATTATCATTCCCACCCACTTTATTAAAAATGGCCTGTGCGATATCTTTGTAATTCATGAATTACACCTTCTTTCTTAAAATAGGGAACAAAAAAAGACCTAAAAAGGGTAGGGAAAAATATCCTACCCAATCTAGGTCTTGCCTGCCGAACAGTAACACGCCTGTATTGGATAATCTGCTATTTAATTAATGAAGAGATACTGATTGATTGATAATTGTACAATGATGAACTGTTACATAAAGCAACCCGGGTTTTAAGCGCTTACAATCCAAATATAACACCAACCAGCAAGAGATGCAACGTTTTTCGACAAAATTCTCCTAATCGTAGGACCACAGGGCACAGGGCGACGACTGCTTTGAAACTTAACAATTGTTGTCGTTCAAAATTAGCAATAAGGCCCCCATCGCAGTCTGTACCTGCGAGAGAGCCTTATTGAAATCATATGACGATTTGTGAATCCGCTGTGAAGCTGATTAAGCGTTCAATACTTTTTCAAACTTGGTTTTGTTCATGCCGGAAATACGTTCTTCTCCGATCAGGGTCAATGGAACGGCACGAATGCCCATGTCCCAAACTTCTTGAGCGAAAGCATCATTGGTTTCGATGTTGCGTTCTTCGTACTCTACACCTTTCTCAGTCAAATAGCTTTTCACTTGACGGCAATGCGGGCAGTTTGTGGATGTGTATACAATCGCTTTTTCCATGAAATATCACCTCATCAATTATTTTTGTAGAAATTATGTTTATTCATACTTAAACGAAATATTACAGGGCCAGTGCGCTGTGTTCCAGACTTTCGATGTATTTCTCGCTGTCCATAGCGGCCATGCAGCCGCTGCCTGCTGCTGTAATCGCTTGTCTGTAGCGTGTGTCCTGGACGTCGCCACAAGCGAATACGCCAGGTACGTTTGTTTCGGAGGTACCAGGATTTACGACGATATAACCATTCGCATCGGTTGTGATTTGGCCCTCGAGGAAGCCCGTATTCGGATGATGACCGATCGCCACGAATACGCCGCTAACTGTAATGATTTCCTCTTTACCTGTTTCATTATTTAATACTTTCAAGCCAGTTACCCCGTTCTCGTCAGCAATCACTTCTACAGGCGTACGATTCAGTGCCCATTCGATTTTAGTGTTTGCACGAGCGCGGTCCTGCATAATTTTGGAGGCGCGCATTTCTTCACGACGATGCACCAGCGTTACTTTGGAGGCAAAACGTGTCAGGAAGTTGGCTTCCTCCAGCGCCGAGTCTCCACCACCAATAACAACAATTTCTTTGCCACGGAAAAAGAATCCGTCACAGGTTGCACAAGTGCTCACACCGCGTCCAATGTTGTCCTGCTCACCCGGAATACCTAGGTATTTCGCAGTCGCACCTGTAGAAATGATCAGCGTATCTGTAACCAATTCGCCCAAGCCCTCCACATCCAATGTGAACGGACGAGCGGCTGTGTCGACCTTGTTCACCCAGCCTGTGCGGAATTCAGCACCGAAACGTTCTGCTTGCTTACGCATATTATCCATCAGATCGGGTCCCATGATTCCTTCGGGAAAGCCAGGGAAGTTTTCAACATCTGTTGTTGTAGTCAATTGTCCGCCCGGTTGTGGTCCTTCAATCACCAGTGGACTCATATTTGCGCGTGCCAGATAAATAGCAGCTGTCAAACCGGCAGGGCCGGTACCTATAATAATGGACTTGTACATATCTTTGTTCCTCCTAAAATATGATAAGAATGATATAGCGAGTTTTCGGTACCGAGAGATGGGCTAATGCATATACTCTAAAAGTAGTTCTGCCAGACGCTCATTCAAAAAATGAATTAGACTGATTCTAAATCCTAATTCCATTATGCGGAAAGTGCTTCAAACAGTCAAATGAAGTTTTCATGAAGCGAACCTTAAAGATTAATCAGGTATGGAGGGATATCCCGATTATGAGTGACATGTTTGTTGGCAGCCTTATTTCTGCCCTGTCCACCGGGCTCGGTGCCGTGCCCATACTGTTTATGCGTAAAATTACGCACCGTCTTCGTGATGTACTGTTGGCTTATGCTGCGGGGATCATGACTTCTGCATCGGTGTACAACCTCATTCCCGAGGCCATCAATCATTCCAACTGGTTCGTGCTGTCTGCGGGGATTTTACTCGGCTGTCTTGTGCTGCTAGTGATGGAAATGTATATTCCACATGCCGATCTGGAGGACCCGGATTCCAAAACCTTTCATCTGGAATCCAAATCTTTTCTCATTATCGCGGCCATTACACTACATAATTTGCCTGAGGGACTTTCCGTTGGAGTCAGCTATGCGAGCGCAACTCAAAATCTTGGTAATCTCATTGCCTTTTCCATCGGTCTGCAAAATGCCCCGGAAGGCTTTATCGTCGCTCTATTCCTCGTGAATCAAAACATTGGTCGCTTCAAGGCATTGGGCATTGCCACCCTCACCGGGGCCGTTGAAATTATTACAAGTCTGATTGGATTTTATTTGAGCAGTTGGGTTCATGGACTGGTTCCTTACGGTCTTGCCTTTGCCGCAGGAGCGATGATGTTTATCGTCTACAAGGAGCTGATTCCCGAAAGCCACGGGGACGGCAACCAACGTATCGCAACCTTCTCTTTTATTCTCGGTCTGATTACGATGATTGGTCTAACCGAATGGCTATAGCCGTGTACCACAAAAAAGGCTGCCCTCTGCCTGTAGTCCAGACAGAAGAGCAGCCTTAAGGCATGTCTCGTTCGCGCTTCATTTTTTTCGGTTCATAGAGCGCAGCGCTTCACGATATTGCTCATCCTCGCTTTTGTGCGTCTCACGTTCTCCATGATTATTTCTATGCGGTTCTTCCTTTTCTTCGCTCTTTCCGGCAAATCCGCGTAAAGCCGCCCGATAGTCCTGATCCCCGTAGGAATCTTTGGTGTGTACGCTAACTCTCATCGGCCTGGTATTGGCATCTACGTCAGGCTCCTCATGATGAATCTCCACCTCCGCAGCCTTATGGCGCGTCTCTCGCGTAGAATCAGAATCCGGCAACTTCCTCGCCTTGGGTTCCACTTCCACTGGATAAGGACGTTTGCTTCTTTGCCGTGAATCCTCGTCGGACGGGCTGACCGCTTTTTTGGGAGAGGGTTTACGCGCCATTTTCGTGTTGAATACCAGCAAAAAGATAAAAGCAACCGCAGCTACTACGATAAAAGCAATGGTCATGAGCGGCCTCCTATTCTCTGCCAGCGCTACGGTACCGTCCCGCCGTCTCAGCGACCCGTTGGCCCAAAGACCGACCAAGTGCAAGATCATCACCCGTTGGGAAATGGGGCGGACCGTTCGGGTCTGTCTCCACCGGACACGTCACCCCTACGCCATAATAGGAGCCGTAAAGCGCATTTTCCGTAATATTAGCTGGAAGTCCTACGATCATCATGCCTTGATGCAGCATCGGAGTAATCAAATTCAGCAGTGTGGATTCCAAGCCGCCATGAACGGTAGCAGTTGTGCAGAACACCGCTCCGATTTTATCTACCAGCTTGCCCTGCGCCCACAGATACCCTAGCTTATCAATCCAGCTTTTCAAGCCACTACTGATCGTTCCAAAATGACCCGGGCATCCCCAAATGATCGCGTCCGCGTTCACCAGTTCATTCACATCGGCTTCATCGACATGCTTCAGCAACACTTCTGTGTGCTCATGGCGTGCGCCTTCTGCAATGGAACGAGCAAGTCGCTCCGTATGGCCATTTTCACTGTCATATACAATCATGATTCTGGTCGTCATTATGCGCATCATCCTTTGTCAGCAAAATCATCCTTTTCACATGCGCTCTTATCCTTCCCAAAATCCCTCTGAATATTGTGAAACATTTGGCGCATACTTTGAAAATCCAAGAACTAGGGAGGCATGTACACATGAATTCACGCGCCATATTGGTCAACCTGCTAGTTATTATCATTATTTTGGCAGGGGGCGGAGCCGCCGCCTATTACTACAATCAATCCGCTAACTACATAAAAACCGACAATGCCCAAGTGAGCGGACAAGCCGTCACCGTTGCCTCTCCAAGCGCTGGCAAGCTTACAGGCTGGAACGCTGAAGTCGGCAAAACCTACACGGCTGGAGGCACACTTGGCAGTGTAGAGGGGGGCGGAAGCCGGGTTAGCATTACTATTCCAACCGATGGCACCATTGTGCAGCAATCTGCGGTCAACAACTCGATTGTCGGGGCTGGTACGCCCTTGGCCAAGGCTTTTGATCTGAACAATTTATGGATTACCGCCAATATAGACGAAACGGCTGTGCAGGATCTTCAGGTGGGTCAGACGGTGGATGTATATATTGATGCATACCCCGACACGTCCCTAAGCGGCAAAATCGAAAAGATCGGTTTGGCGACGGCCGCCACCTTTTCACTGCTCCCTACCTCCAACACCACTGCCAACTATACCAAGGTGACGCAGGTCGTGCCTGTTAACATTTCCATTCAAGGCTACAAAGGACTGGGCATTATCCCGGGCATGAGTGCAAGCATCAGAGTACACAAGTAGGAGGCTGTCATGGAACAAAAAATGTCCATCGGACGCATCCTGTCCGTACTACTGCTGGGCGCCTTCATTTCTATTTTGAATCAAACCCTGCTGAATGTGGCGATTCCGCATTTGATGAATGACTTCAATGTATCCGCAACTACCGTTCAATGGCTATCCACCGGATATATGCTGACCAACGGGATTTTGATTCCGATTACCGCCTTCATGATTGAGTCGTTCGGGACACGTGCGCTGTTTATTTCCGCGATGGGGCTGTTTACTGCGGGTTCTGTCGTTTGCGCCGTCAGTACCGGCTTTGCTCCTATGCTGGTCGGACGCATCATTCAGGCCAGCGGAGCGGGTATTATCATGCCTGTGGTTATGAACGTGTTCCTGACCGTATTTCCCCCTGAAAAACGGGGGGCAGCCATGGGAACGATGGGCATCGCGATGATGTTCGCCCCAGCAATAGGACCCACTTTATCCGGCTGGATCGTGGAGCATTACAGCTGGCGGCTGCTATTTTTACTGGTCATTCCGCTGGCGATCATTGATATTCTGTTTGCTGTACGCTGGCTGAAAAATGTGTCCAAGCTGACGTATCCTCATTTTGACCTGCTCGGAACGATCTTTTCGACCCTTGGCTTTGGCTTCCTGCTGTATGGCTTCAGTTCCGCTGGAGACAAGGGCTGGAGCAGCAATACAGTAGTGCTCACGCTCGCTGGCGGGCTCGTGTTTATTGTCATGTTTGTCATACGCGAGCTGAATATGAGACAGCCCATGCTGGAGTTCCGTGTGTTTAAGTATGATATTTTTACAGTATCTACGCTGGTCGGCGCTACCGTCAATATGACGATGTTCGGTGGAATGCTGCTGCTGCCGATTTATCTGCAAAATATACGCAGCTTTACACCGCTGCAATCCGGCTTGCTGTTATTGCCTGGCGCACTGCTGATGGGTGTCATGTCACCGATATCGGGAGCGATTTTCGACCGCATTGGTGCGAGGCCACTGGCAATTATCGGGTTGATCATTACGGCAGTCACGACATGGGAATTCAGTCTGCTGACGGATGCCACGACCTATGGACACATTATGATCATCTATACGATTCGCAGCTTCGGGATGTCATTGTTAATGATGTCCGTACAGACAGAAGGGCTGAATCAGCTTCCTCCCCATCTCGGTAGCCACGGTACAGCCATGTCCAATACGGTAAGACAAATTGCCGGGTCCATCGGAACCGCATGGCTCATTACGGTGATGAGCAACCGGACTACGGTTCATTTGGCGGATTATGCAAATGTGGCTACCACTGCCAATGTTCCTTTAACCGAAGGCGTAGCTGAGCTGGGGCAAACCCTCGCGCAAACGGCTGGAGTTTCGACAGAAACTGGCTCGGCGCTTGCGTTACAGCAGGTATATCGAAGTGCCGTCACAGAATCGACGATCCACGGCATTAACGATGCATTTATCATTGCTACCGGAATCGCGCTGGCAGGGCTACTGTTTTCCCTGTTCTTACGCCGGTCTACACCTCGTCAGAGGTGAAATTACAACCTATTACGACCTATACGCTGAACCAAAGATGTACATGAAGCGCCACTGCGCGGTCGGATGGTACTTCCCATCGCTGTTGCGCTAGTTCATCTTATAGAGATGATTCTCGTGGATACACAAAGAAGGAGCATTCCCCCCTGTCCTTTAAGGGATGTGAATGCTCCTTTCCATTTATGACCGCAGCAGGCGCAAGCCGTTCAAAATGACAAGCAACGTGCTGCCCTCATGCCCGATGACGCCAAATGGCAAAGCTATATCTTGCACAAAGTTGCTAATGATGAGCAGTAAAATGACGCTTACGGCGAAGATCATATTTTGCTTGACCACCCGCTGCGCCTTGCGTGCCAGTGCTACCGTCGGGGCAATCTCTTCGATGCCATCGTTCATCAGCACCACATCCGCGACCTCCAGTGCGGCTCCACTGCCATGCATACCCATGCCCAGCCCGACTGTTGCGGCAGCCAGTGCTGGAGCATCATTCACACCGTCGCCGACCATGACGACATGCCCATACTGCTCCCGAAGCATGCGAATATGACTGACTTTGCCCTCCGGCATCAAACCAGCATATACCGCATCGACTCCGGCCTGCACCGCGATCACGGCGGCGGTTTCCGGGCGGTCTCCGGTCAGCATAACGACCCGGATGCCCTGCGCTTGCAGGCGTCTCACCGCCTCCTGCGCCTGTGGCCGCAGCTCGTCGCGCAGTGCCAGCATCCCAGCTATCCTGTCATCCGCGAGGATAATGGATACAGTTTTACCCTCGGCTTCCAGCCGGGCGCGTATCTCAACCCATTCCGGCTCTGCCAGCGGGCCAGCGTCATCCAGCGCATCCGTGCGCCCGATTTTCCACCTCACCCCGTCTACCATGCCTTCCATTCCCCATCCGGTTAGAGACTGTACTTGCTCCACTGCGGGAAGCTCTCGCTGCCCCAATTCGGCCCCGGCTTTGGCTACAATCGCTCGTGCCAATGGATGCATGGAGTAGCTTTCTATTGCCGCGACAATACGTAGCAGCTCATCGGCATCGTAGCCTGTGGCGGTAATCCAGTCGGTTACAACAGGCGAACCGATGGTCAGCGTACCTGTTTTGTCAAAGGCGACGACAGATGTCAGCGCCATATTTTCCACATGGGCACCACCCTTGAACAGAATGCCCCGACGGGCACGGTTGGAAATAGCAGACAGCATGACTGGCATAATGGACGATACGAGTGCGCACGGTGAGGCCACAACGAGAAATACCATTGCCTTGTAAAAGGCCGCTGCCCATGTCCAGCCCAATACCATTGGCGCACCTGCAATAACAATCAGCGTAACCGCAACAACTATTCGGGCGTAAATCGACTCGAACCTTTTGATAAAGCGTTGGGAATCGGGAACCTCAGTCTGCGCTTCCTCCACCATACGGATGATTTTTGAAAATAGAGTACCTTCGGAGGAATGACTAACCTCCACATACAGCACGCCTTCCCCGTTAATGGTGCCCGCATATACCTCGTCACCCGCCGCTTTGTTCACCGGAATGGATTCCCCGGTAATAGATGCCTGATTCACTGCCGAAACGCCCTTGGAAATCCGGCCATCTGCCGGAATCAGTTCGCCCGGCTTCACCAGCAGCAGATCCCCCGGCAGCAGTTGCTCAATACCGACCGTTTCCGTCCCCTCGCTTGACAGACGCAAAGCCGTTTCCGGCTTCAACGCCATCAGCTCGGAAATATCCTTGCTGCTGCGCTCGGTGGTATAGCTCTCCAGCGCACCGCTGAGCGCAAAAATGAAGATCAGCATTGCTCCTTCATTCCAATAGCCAATAGCCGCAGCCCCCAATGACGCTGCGATCATAAGCAGGTTGACATCCAGATCACGTTCACGGATCAGTGTCTCAATGCCTTCTCTAGCTTTAGACCAGCCACCCAGGGCGTAGGAAACCACATACAGGATGACCGCCAGCCATTGCGACCAATGCGAGACGCCCCATGCCATCAGCATAAGCGTTCCACTGCCCAGGGCAGCCTGCATCTCCTTGTTTTTCAGCATGCTTTTGAGCTGGAATTGCGGCTTGCGATTCGGGCCTGGCCGTCCGCTGCCACCGTTTTTTGAAAGTATCCGATCTGAGGGAGACAATGTTTTTTGAAGTCGTTGAACTGCTTGCATGATGTCACGTTCCTTTCCATTTTTGTTCTTTGTTATTGCATCTTATTGAGAATGATATCCATTGTTAAGTGCCTTAAAATAGCACATGCTGCTTCGGGAATTCCGAAGCAGCATGTTTAGCAATGAGAATGATAATCATTTTTGCATTGATACAATTATTTTGGTTTAGAGAAACTTTTGCTTTATTATAATCCTTTTCTTCTCCGGTTGTAAACCGACATTCGCCCAAATAAAAAAGATACCTGCACAAACAGCGCAGATATCCTATATATTTGAGCATTTTGGATAAATCCCAAGAGCGATTTCAAATCAGCAATATATAGATCAAAACGCTCTAGTTACCTTCTGGATCGGGCTACAGCGGAAACCGCTGGGCGGGGTTTTGTAGAGCAACAGAGCCTTGTTGCTGCTCAGCTTGTTGCAGCAGTCCGAAACGTGCAGCCGCAAGACGTGCGATGGAAGCTGCTTTTTCCGGGCAAATCACGCCCGTTAGCCCGCTTCCCCATATGGAAGCTCCATCCAGCGAATCGTGAATAGCCTCTAACGCCACCCATACGGGCAGCTCGGATTTCACGCCCCGAATGGCGTGCGTCATGCATTTTATCATAGCACTGATGTTCTCAAAACTACCAGCAACGGGTTGATTCAACCGATGCATGCCCTCATCATTATATGATGGAATTGGTGCGATCTCCAAAATCACCGCGTCGGCAAAACGCGCCATATCTGCGGCTTGAGCTGCCTGCTTGATCTGTTGCGCTTTCACTTCCGGCATGAGGTTGGCGCTGGCAGACTCATAAGACGGTTGGGCCTGTCTATTCCATGTTTGTCTGACGTTGAGCTTCGAGGGGGCATCGACCGTCAAAAGCACGCCTACCCGATATGGAATGCACCGCAGGCGGCCGCATAAGGTCTGCTCCGCAACGCCGTCGATCCAGTCCCGGATTGCCCGGAATTGGTCCACGCCAGCCGGATTGCGCACCACAATCTCCAGTTGCGGTTCTCCCCCCTGCTGCACACTTCGCAACGCTGCACGCAGCAGCGCCTCCAACTGCATATCTTGCAGGCTTCCGATGCCCACTGCATTGTTTTGTTCGATCAAGGCGATTGTGAGAGGTAATCCATTCAGAGACTCGAGTAAGCCTTCATACTCTGTTTCCAGCAGCCCGATAATTCGCCGGGACAGATGATCACATAATCCGGGCAAGCCGGATGCCTGATTAAAGGCTTTGTACGTGTCTGATGCACGGGAGCCTGGAATAAGGAGGGGGTCAGGCTCCCCGTCAGGACCATGAATCGTATGCCCGGACTCTGCCGCGTCTAGATAGGCACGGCATAATTCAGCCACACGGCTGGACGACTGCGACAAGGGGCCGTGCAGAAGACTATAGCCATCTAGGCTGTCCATACTTAGCCCTATCGCTGACTCCTTGCTTGTATAATTCACCTGGGCAGGATCATCAGCATAGATACGTATGAATGTACGCCTGTATTCATCGCTCCACTCCAGCAGTGTGGTCATCGCTTCCCTGTTATCGTTGTCCTTATTCAGCAGCGTTTCCTCTATTAGCCCGGAGTCCGCAGCCAGCAACGCCTCCTCTTGACTGATCCTACCCTGTACGGCTAATCCGACCAGCCAGCCCAGCGGGTCTTCCTCCTGTGAGGCAGATACTTCACTGCATCCTGCCAGCACTGACTCAATAGCCAGTCTCTGTGCAGCAGCGGCCTCACTCCCCAACTCGGGGGCATCGCAATCCAGACTGTTTTTTTCACTTAACAGTTCTGCGAATACATACATCAGTTTAGCCTCCATGCTACAAATCCATCCTTTCTCCCGTCAGCAAGGTGGCACACACAAGTTTGAGTATTCCACCAAAAAAAGAAAACGCTTACCTATCAGACGTCGAGCGGAATTCAAATGAGCCTCACCTGTAAGGTCCCTACCTTAACGTATTAGTCGCACCCCACATTTATACATATCTGTAGAACAACCGGAAAGCATAGATTAAACCGCAGCATTGAACGAAAAAAAGCCCCCGGATTTCACAGGATGAATACATCCGATAATAACCCGAGGGCACTATTTTTTTATTCGAAAGAACGTACTTTCAATACACGCATAACATTCAGTACGGCAAGCAATGTTACACCCACGTCGGAAAATACAGCTTCCCACATGGTAGCAATACCGAATGCACCCAAAGTGAGAAACACGGCTTTGACACCTAGCGCAAAAATAATATTCTGCCATACGATTCGTCGTGTACGCTTGGCGATATGAATCGCTGTAACCAGCCTCGAAGGCTCGTCGTTCATGATCACGATATCCGCCGCCTCAATCGCGGCATCTGAACCCAAACCGCCCATCGCTACACCTACATCTGCCAGCGCCAGCACAGGGGTATCATTAATCCCGTCCCCCACGAACAAAATCTTGTCGCCCGCTTTTTTACTTGCAGACAGTTGTTCAATCGCTTCGGCTTTATGCTGGGGTAACAGCTCTGCACGTACTTCGTCCAGACCCAACTGTCGTCCTACGGCCTCTGCAACCGTCCGGTTGTCACCTGTCAGCATGATCGTTTTCACTATACCCAGCTTTTTCAGTGAAGCAATCGTTCGTGCCGCGTCCTCCTTGACCTCATCCGAAATCAGGATGCATCCGGCATACGTTCCGTCTACAGCCACATGAACGACTGTTCCTTCATCCATCGTTCCTGCACGTTGTGCATCGTCAAAAGCAACTTGCTCCCGCTTCATCAGCTTCGCATTCCCGGCCAACACCAGGCGACCATCTATCTGCGCTTGAATCCCATGACCGGAAATCTCGCTATATTGCTGTACCCGCTCGGCTTGAAGCTCCTTGCCATAGGAATCACGCAGGGATGCTGCAATAGGATGCGTGGAATGCAGCTCCGCCAAAGCAGCTGTTTCCAGCAGGCTTTCCTTCGTAAATTCCCCGGCAGGATACATGCCTGTTACACGGAAAACCCCTTTAGTGAGTGTACCTGTTTTATCAAAAACAGCATATTTTACATGGTTCAGTGCTTCCAGATAGTTCCCGCCTTTAATCAGCACACCTGAACGGGAGGCTGCCCCGATGCCGCCAAAGAAGCCCAACGGAATGGATACGACCAGCGCACATGGGCAAGAAATAACGAGGAAAACAAGTGCACGATATACCCAATCGGCAAACTGTGCCCCCGATACGACGAGTGGCGGAACGACTGCCAGCAGTAGCGCAACAATAACCACAACAGGAGTATAGTATCTGGAAAACTTGGTGATAAACTTTTCAGTCGGTGCTTTTTTGGCGCTCGCATTTTGCACTAGCTCCAAAATTTTGGAGACCGCCGATTCGTTGAATTCCTTGCTAACCTCAACAGTCAAAAGTCCGTTCGTATTGATAAATCCGCTCATCACACTGCTTCCCGGCTCCACGGTACGAGGCACGGATTCACCCGTCAGCGCCGAGGTATCCACATGCGATTTTCCGTCTACAACCTTACCATCCAGCGGAATCTTCTCGCCCGGCTTGATTACTATCAGATCACCTACACGCACATCCTCGGGTGACACCCGATTTACGGAATCAGCCGTCTTCAGGTTGGCATAGTCCGGTCGAATATCCATCAGGTCGCTGATAGATTTGCGCGAACGATTAACCGCAATGCCCTGGAATAGCTCACCGATTTGATAAAAGAACATGACGGCTACGCCTTCCGGATATTGCCCAATTGCAAATGCACCAACAGTAGCCAGCGTCATCAGGAAATATTCGTCAAAAGCCATTCCCCGTACCAGACTGCGCACAGCCTGCAAGACTACATCTCCACCAACAATGATATATGCCAGTAAAAACAGTGCCAGTTTCCCTAGGCCCTCTACAGGCAACCACCAAGCAACAGCCGCAACAACCGCACCGATAGCCAAGCGTGCAATCATGCGTCGTATACCGTCTGTACCGTGGTCATGTGTATGCCCCGCATGGCTGTCATCTCCATGCGAATGTGAATGAGCATGTGTGGAATCACCATGATCATGTGCATGTTCGCCATGGTGGTGGCCATCATGGGCATGAACTTCCTCAGCATGTGCTTCATGACTATGAGTATGACCTGTGTGGCTGTGAGCTCCATGTTGCTGGCCGTTCTCATGCGTATGTCCCTCATCATGCTCATGACTATTGGAATGATGCTCCCCTGCGCTGCCTGTCTGCGCTGCACCCGAGCGCGAGCGTACCCGGGCGCTTTTTACGATCATTCGTACGTGAGGCTCCAGTCTGTGAACCTTCCGTTCCGTTTGACGAAAAATCTCCTCTTTTTGATCTAGGCTTGCTGTCATCGTCAATGTTTTCGTTACAAAATTGACCGAGCAATCAAGTACACCTTCTATTTTACTGACTCCATTTTCAATCTTCAGAGCACAGTTGGCACAATCCAAGCCTTCCAAAATCCATTCGTGCCGTGCCGTTCTTTTCAGAGCATCCATAATCATTGGCCTCCAATTAACTATATATGAGCAACTGTTCATATATTATTTATTAAACTCATTATATTCAGTATCATGAGTAAAAGTCAATGATAATAGCCCTTATCCGCCAAATAAATCTACTTCTCGAACAAACACCAAAAGAGCGCCAATCGCTTGGCGCCCTGCTTTGTTTCTATCCCAAAATTATGGATGTGAAATGTGCTGGTGGGTTTGCAAAAATATCTGCTCCACATGATTATCATCCAGCGAATAAAACACCGTTTTGCCTTCCTTGCGCCGTTTGACAATGCGCAGATTGCGCAAATAACGAAGCTGGTGAGATACTGCAGACTGCCCCATATTCAGCACCTGGGTCAGATCATGTACACACAGCTCCTTCTGGGCCAAAGCGTAGATTAGCTTGATCCGTGTCGGATCACCCAAGGCTTTGAACAGCTCCGACATTTTGTATGCGATGGAATCCTCAACAAGAGAAGATTTTATGTGTTCGATTTCTTTGTCTGAACCATGACAAGCCGGCTCGCAATCCAAAGCTTCCGTTTCAGAATTCATCCTTTTCACCCCGTGTATTTCGACTTGATGCTCCTATTATAGCAAATTCGTAGAATTTACGAATAGCTTATATTACAGCTTGCCCTGTAACGGAGAATTTTCAAGTCTCAATGCCTAGGTAACACCCTATAAAGTTGTGCTAAGTAAAGCTTAATTCAACGTTTTTAATGCTTCATCACTGTAAGGCACGAGTTCCTCTATCCGTTTATCACGTAGCTTAACCGCAAACGCCGGGTCAACCAGCAAAGCCCGTCCAACCGCGACCAGATCAGCTTCCTCTCGAGCTACTTGTCCAACAAGTTGTTCTAATCTTGCCTGTACGCTACTCGAATGATCGGTCTGGCTGTTATTATTTTTTTCCAGTTCACTCAAAAAAGCCTTCTCCAAACCAATGGAGCCTACAGTAATAACCGGCTTGCCTGTTAGCTTTTTGGTCCAAGCTGCTAAATTTAGATCAGACCCTGCAAATTCCGGTTCCCAAAAACGGCGGCTTGAGCAGTGGAATATATCCACCCCGGCCTTCACCAATGGAGTCAGAAACTGTTCAAGCTCCTCCGGTGTCTGTGCCAATTTCTCTCCATAATGGTACATCTTCCACTGGGAGAACCGCAGTATAATTGGAAAATCAGGACCCACTGCACGACGACAAGCCTCAATGACCTCCACCCCAAACCGAGTACGCTGGGCCAAATTGCCTCCGTACTGATCTGTACGCTTGTTGGTTTTATCCCAGAAAAACTGGTCAATTAAATAGCCGTGTGCTCCATGAAGCTCAATGCCGTCGAAACCCACCCGCTGGGCATCGGCTGCGGCTTGGGCATAGGCTGCGATAATATCAGCAATCTCGGCCTCCTTCAACGGCTCAACTACCTTTTCACCAGCAGGAGTGATACCGGACGGACCGACAGGTAATGCCTCAGGATTCGGCTGATTAGCCGCGCCTATTTTCCGGGCCGCCCCCACATGCCAGAGCTGCGGTATAATCTTGCCACCCGCCGCATGAACCTCCTCGACTACCTTCGCCCACCCCTTCAATCCCTCACCATAAAAATTAGGAATGCTCGTATGCTCCACGGCTGCGGGATGATTAATAGCGGTTCCCTCCGTAATAATCAATCCGACTGCATTTTCCGCACGACGACGATAATACGCGACCACTTCAGGGCCTGGGATACCTTGAGGAGAAAAATTCCGTGTCATTGGAGCCATCACGATCCGATTGGAAAGAGATAAATTACCTGCCTTAAAAGGTTTAAATAGTATATCTGTATTCATTATTTTCATCCTCCGCTCTAAACTAGTGTTATCGTTTTCACCCTACTGTTATACAATTCCATTTTACACATAGATAAACTTGAGTTCAAGTAGCCACAGTTTATATTTCCAACACGATACTCACAAAAAAAAGAGGAAGCGGCTCTAAGCTGCTTCCTCTTACCTAATTAGTTTGTACTTATTATTGTGCTACCATGTTGTATTCCATAATCCAGACAGAACCGCCAACAATGGTCAACAGGATGACGACACCGAAAATCAAAGTCATGACATTCCAGCGTGGTCCATTACTTTCACGGATATGCATGAAGAAGAATAACTGCACCAGAAATTGCAGCACTGCTGCGGCCAAAATAACAACCATCGTTGAAGTACGACTCAACATATGATTCATGACCACACCGAGAGGAATGATGGTCAGTACGATGGACAGAATAAATCCGATTACATAGGATTTCACTGAACCGTGAGAATCATCATGACCATGCGAACCCGCTCCTGATTGATGCTGTGCCATCTACATCACCCCCATCAAATAGACGACTGTCAGCAAGAAGATCCAGACAGCGTCCAAAAAGTGCCAATACAAGCTCAACGCCGAAACTTTGCCCTTCGTCTCTGGAGTGAGCCCGCGTTTTTTCAGCTGAAACATAAGGCCGATCATCCATACCAGACCTAACGAAACGTGAAGTCCGTGCGTACCGACCAAAGTGAAGAATGCCGACAGGAACGCGCTCGTTCCAAAATTGGCTCCTTCATGTACCATTTCAACAAACTCGTAAACCTCAAAACCGATAAAACCAAGACCCAGGATTGCCGTCACGATTAACCAGTTGATTAATCCCTTCATGCTTCCTTTGTTCATGGCCAATACAGCCAGACCACTTGTGAAGCTGCTTGTGAGCAAGAGGAACGTTTCAATGATAACGCCCGACATGTTAAACAGCTCTGCGCCCCCCGGTCCTCCAGCTGTGCTGTCCCGAAGGACGACATAGGTTGCGAACAAGGTACTGAACAGGATTACGTCCGTTACAAGAAAGATCCAGAAACCAAGCATCTTCAATTCTTGTGGATCGTGATGCCCGTGGTCATGATCATGGCTGTGATGTGCTGCTGCTTGTGCCATTATACAGACCCCCTTATTGCCGCTTCCGTGCGTTTTACCTCATCCGCAGGGATGTAGTAGTCGCCATCATACGAGAAGAAAGAACGACAAATCATACAAATCGCAACGCCGATCAGACCCGGAATATAGAAGAGCGACCACCCGAATACAAAACCGAAACCTGCGATGAAAAAGAATACCGACATAATGAATGGAATCGCCGAGTTTTTCGGCATATGAATCGCTTCAATTGGCGGTTGCTTTCTGAAAATTCCTTTTGCGCGTTTGTCTTTCTCTGCCCACCAGTCATCACGTTCTTCTACTTGTGGGATGGTAGCAAAATTGTATTCCGGTGCAGGTGAAGGGATCGACCATTCCAACGTATGACCACCCCAAGGGTCGCCAGTTGTATCCTTCAGCTTGCGGAAATTTTTGATACCCAGAAGAATTTGAAGAACCTGGAACAAGAAGCCAATACCCATCAGGAATGCTCCAACGGTTGAAACAAGGTTGAGCGGCTGCCAGCCAGTATCCCAGCCGTAAGTGCTCAGACGACGTGTCATACCCATCAGACCGAGGGAATATTGTGGAATGAAACACACATAGAAGCCGATATTCCAGAACCAGAAAGCCCATTTACCCGGCGTTTCAGGCAGAGTGAAGCCGAACATTTTAGGCCACCAATAGTACAGACCTGCCAGATAGCCGAACACTACACCGCCAATCAGAGCCGAGTGAAAGTGAGCGACCAGGAAGTAACTGTTATGGAACTGGAAGTCCGCAGGCGCTACAGACAACATGACGCCCGTCAAACCTGCAATCAGGAAATTCGGAATAAAGGCAATTGCCCACATCATAGGTGTCTTAAATGTGATCTTACCCCGATACATCGTGAACAGCCAGTTAAACACTTTAACCCCTGTCGGTATTGCGATAACCATCGTCGAAATGGCAAAGAATGCATTAACATCTGCGCCTGATCCCATCGTGAAGAAGTGATGCGCCCAGGTGAAGAAGGACAGGATAGCAATCATGAACATGGCGTAAACCATGGATTTGTAGCCAAACAATTTCTTTTTGGAGAATACGCTGATGACCTCGGAATAAATACCGAAGGCAGGTATAACTACGATATAAACCTCAGGGTGACCCCACATCCAAATCAGGTTGATATACATCATAGGGTTACCGCCGAAATCAAGTGTAAAAAAATGTCCTCCTCCGAAGCGGTCAAGGAACAGCAAAGCCAATGTTATCGTCAGAATCGGAAACGCGAAAATGATGATAACACATGATGAAAATACGGACCACGTAAAGACAGGCATTTTCATCCATGTCATACCAGGTGCGCGCATTTTAATAATGGTAACAATAAAGTTAATCCCCGTAGCCAATGAACCTATACCAGAAATCTGTATACCCCAGATATAAAAGTTCTGACCGACGCCGGGACTAAATTGCAGCTCCGAAAGCGGTGGATAACTCAACCAACCTGCGTCCGGCGAACCGCCAATAACGAAGGACAGATTGAATAGCATCGCTCCCATAAAGAACAGCCAGAAGCTCAGCGCGTTCAGGAAAGGAAACGCAACGTCACGCGCACCAATTTGAAGTGGTACCGCGATGTTAAACAAACCAAACATCAATGGCATCGCCATAAACAAGATCATGATCGTGCCATGCGTTGTAAAGATCTGATTGTAATGCTCAGGATGCAAAAGTGTAACATCCGGTGTAGCAAGCTGTAAACGCATCAACAATGCGTCCACGCCTCCACGGAACAGCATCAAGATGGCTGCGAGGATATACATAATACCGACTTTTTTATGGTCAACGGTGGTCAACCAGTTTTTCCAAAGCCAGCCCCATTTTTTGAAATAAGTGAGCACAAACACGATCCCGATCATCGCGAGAGCGATAGAAACATCCGCTCCATATATCATTGGGTCTCCAGTAACGAAGAAAGTGGATGCAAACTCTTTTATTTTGTCAAGCATTGGGGGCCTCCTTCCCTATAATCATTTAATTGTGTCCGCTCATATTCATATTACTCATGGTGCCTGTATCTTCAGTGCTGCCAGACTTGGAAGAACCTTCTGTGGAAGCTCCGCCATGCCCAGCATGAGGATTAGGAGCCCCCTCCACTACATACTTGGTCACAATATCCTGGAACAAACCGTCTGGAATTGAAGAATACTCGTCAGTCTGGGAAAGGCCTGGCTTGGCAAGCGCCAAATAGCCATCCTTCGTCAGGGGCTTGGATTGCTTTTTAATGTTAGCAACCCAGTTTTTATAATCATCATCCGACTGAACCTCTACATCAAAGCGCATTTGTCCAAAATGCTCACCGCTGAAGTTTGCGCCCGAACCAAAGTAAGTTCCTTCTTGATCAGCCTGCAAGTGCAGCTTCATGGCCATGCCTGACATGGTGTAGATCTGGCCACCCAATTGCGGAATCCAGAACGAGTTCATCGGCGCATCAGCAGTCAGCTCGAAACGGACCGGAACACCTTTAGGAATGTGAATTTCATTGACTGTAGCAATACCTTCTTCCGGATACATAAAGAGCCATTTCCAGTCCAGTGCAGTGACTTGAATGGTTACTGGTTTTTGTGTACTTGCCAATGGCTTGGAAGGCTCCAGCAAGTAGGTATATCTCGCAGTGATAACCGCAAGAATCAGGATGACAATAATTGGAATACTCCACCATACGGTCTCCAGTTTTTTACTGTCGTCCCAGTGGGGTTCGTACTTCGCCTTGTTATCCGGTGCGTCGCGATAACGCCAAATGATGAAAAAAGTCAAAAACATGACCGGTACAATTAGAAGTGCAGCCATAGACGTTGAAAGAATGATCAGCTCTTTTTGTGTTTGCCCAATAGGTCCTTTTGGATCGAAAACAACGTATTTTCCGCCAGCATAAAAACACGTCCAAATGAGCAATGCTACCGTGAGCACGGTCAAAACCAACGCAATAATCGCTTTTGGTTTTTTGTTCATGTTGTTCCCCTCTCATTAAAATAATAAATTACTCAAAACTTACGAACTCCTGTAATGTTGCCCCTATATAAGATATCAGAAAAGAGGATACTTTTTTTATTGTTAACAGAATTGTCGATTATTTGTCCGTTTTTTGTGAAAAATCTCTCTAAAAATAAAATTTCTCTTGCAAATTCAAAATCTACTATTACTACAAAGGTGACATAAGCAAAAGAATATATCGGAGTATTCCAAGGAAGACACACTGCTTGTAGCTGAAGTTTGTTCTTGCGATGTCAGGAAGCAAAAACGGGGCTCCAGACAGTTTATTGTTCCACACTGTGCGAAGACCCAAGTTGTTGTTTTTCTATAGATGTTATTTCAGTTGTATTAACTGCGTCCCTTCTCCTGATCTTCCTTCTTGCGGGCAATGACCAGCCCTTTTCCGATCATATAAATAAACAATCCGCCAACGACACATCCAATACCCACCATTAAATATATGTTACGATCACTTAGATTACCTAAATTGAACAAAATAAGAATAATGCCTACAATCCAAGCGAGCCAAGCGATGACAGACACGAAGCGGCTCATTTGCTTTTCGTTCGATCCTGATTTACTAAAATTCGAAGCCATATCCTCCACTCCCTCTAGTCTAAAATTGATGAAGCGCCCTCTTCAGGTATTTTTGTCAGTATGCACAATCCCTGTGATCTTATTCTTAATCGCTTCACCATACTTTTAGCAACCTGCAATTCAACTTGGATATTATTACCCCAGAGGACTCTTTGTTCAAACAAAAGGGAGCGAAGACATGCCCATGTCCGCTTTAGTATCAAAGTATATTTTCTTTTAACGTCTGGTCTCCAGCCAGTTGTTACTTACCACATTTCGATACCAATAGTAGCTTTCCTTGGGGGTGCGGGCCAGAGTGCGGAAATCGACATGAATCATGCCGAATCTCATATTATATCCTTCCGCCCATTCAAAATTGTCCATGAGCGACATGCCATATAGCCTTTGACGTGAAGGCCGTCATGAATCGCCCGATGTACCTGCACCAAATGCTGCTGCATATAGGAAATACGTCGGTCATCCTCAACCTTGCCATTTACGATCTCATCGTTGATACAAGCCCCGTTATCTCCGTTGAACACCTTGCCAGGCGTATGGGCAAAGGTATCCCAGATGAACAAACCTCTCCATCCTCCTCATAGGCCCCCTCGATTTGATAGGCTGCTGTTGCCGTCCCCCACATAAAGTCCTGCGGAAATTGAAAAATGGTCATATTTGCTCTTCCTCTCCATCAATAATAATCGAATGTCTGTCCATAATTTCCTGCTCTTTGGTAAAATTCCATGACAAAATGAATCCTCCATGCTCTGGATCAGGCTGAGCCTGCCGAGCATCTGCGCTAAACGGATGAGCGCTGCGAATCGTGCAGCGTCCCGTCGGGGCGGATGCGGTAAGCTCCGCGCGGACGAGCCGGGAACCGGACCATTCCATGCCAACCGTCATCCCGCCATGCCCCCGCAATCCGCTGACCCGCCCCTCAGGCCATGCAGAAGGCAGGGCAGGCAGCAAGGTCAGCTCACCCGGACGGCTTTGTAGCAGCATTTCCGCGATACCCGCCGTCGCTCCGAAATTACCGTCGATCTGAAAAGGTGGATGAGCATCGAATAAATTGGGGTAGGTCGAACGCGACAACAACGTGCGAACATAACGATGCGATGCTTCGCCATCCTCCAACCGCGCGTACAGGTTAATCAACCAGGCACAGCTCCAGCCGGTATGACCTCCGCCATGATCGAGCCGTCGGTGCAGCGATATGCGGGCCGCCTCCGCCAGCTCCGGGGTATCGCGAACATGAATTTGTCGACCAGGGTACAATCCATACAGATGTGAAACATGCCGATGTCCCGGCTCTGCTTCCTCAAAATCGGCAAACCACTCCTGTAGCTGTCCGTGACGACCGATCTGATAAGGCAGCAGGCGTTGCAGCGTCTCTTCACAGCGGTTGCGGAACTCATCGTCTAATTCCAGCAGCTCCGCAGCCTGAATGCAGTTGCTCAGCAACTCCCGAATTAGCGTCATATCCATCGTGGAACCCATGGATATACTGCAATCCTCTCCGTCCGGGGTTTTAAATTTGTTTTCAGGTGATGTAGAAGGCGAGGTCACAAGCCAGCCGTCCGGGCCTTCCACGAGCCAATCCATACAAAAGGCGGCCGCTCCCTTCATCAGCGGATAAGCTTGCTCCGCCAAATAAGCCGTATCCTGAGTAAACAGGTAACGTTCCCATAAATGGGCGGTTAGCCAGACACCCCCGAGCGGCCAAAAGGCCCAACTGGCATGACCTCCTGACGGTCCCGCATACCTCCACACATCTACATTGTGATGGGCCGTCCAGCCTTTCGCACCATAATGGATCGAAGCAACTCTGCGTCCCGTACGGCTGACTTCTCCTATCATGTGCAGCAGTGGTTCATGGCACTCAGCAAGATTGCATATTTCCGCCGGCCAATAGTTCATCTGGGTATTAATGTTAGTTGTATAATTGCTGTTCCACGGCGGCTGCACCCGGTCATTCCAGATACCTTGAAGATTGGCGGGCTGACTGCCTGAACGCGAACTGGCTATCAGCAAGTAGCGTCCATACTGAAACAACAGCACCTCCAAATCCGGGTCTGCCTGATCTTCACGGTACTTCTCCAATCGCAAGTCAGTCGGAATTTGTCTGTTTGTCATTCGATCCGTCCCGATACCATTCCCAAGCTCTAACTCAACGCGGCCAAACAGTTCCCCATGATCCTGCTCATGCCGATGCTTCACCTGCTCGTATCCAAGCAAGACCGCTCTAGCCAGCGTAGCTTGGCATACGGCTGTCGGTTCCGTTGCATCACTGTCCGGTCGAGTATCGAATCCCCGGAATCCGGTAGCTGCGGCCAAATATACCGTGAGTTTATCTGCACCCGATACGCTCAGCACTCCATCATCATCCTCTGTCAGCGTCCCCCCCTCGGCGATAATCCGTGCCTGAATCGCAAAAGCCATCCCCAATTCATCCTCATAAACAACCGACTGCGGATGTTCACCGTGATCATTGGATTCCACATGACTGGGCGCTCGCCCGGTCAACGTAATTAAGTCCCTCGTTGGTTCACCTGAAGAGTCATCTTCCTTATCGCTATCCCATTCGGATGAATCACCAAAATGTGCATCCTCGCCAGCCTCGGCTTCACAAGGATGCGGTGTAGTGATACGTACGGTTGCATTGATCTTGCCTGGCGTATCCGCAGTCAGCGATACCATAATAATTCCATCCGGCGCACTGGCGATGACTTCACGGGTATAACGAATACCGCCACTATGAAAAGTGACCGCCGCCGTTCCGGTGGCCAAATCCAGTTCGCGTTCATACTCCGCGATTGCCCCAAGTCCCTCCTGTGTAATCCACAAATCGCCCAAAGGCTGGTAAGCCTCCGTATCGCGCCACAGCATGTTCGCATTGATCAGATGTTCCGCGTCCTTGTATTTTCCGTCCGCAATCAGCTCCCTGACGGGCTTCAAATATCGCAATGCATCATACTGAACGCCATCCCTGGGAAATCCGGACCAGAGCGTATCCTCGTTTAATTGCAAACGCTCCTCCCCGATCCCGCCAAATACCATCGAGCCCAGCCTCCCATTGCCGACAGGCAATGCTTCCTCCCACACCTCGGCAGGCTGGCGATACCATAAACGCAGGGATTTCTGCTTTTCGGTTTGTATCACATCAAACCCTCCCCATTGAGATCAAACAGAGCGCCGATCCCGTATGAACCACAGGACAAGCGCTCCGTCATTCCGTCATTTTGTTGCGCCTCGTTAAGTCAGCTCGCTATTTAGAAGCCTTGCCGTTCCACAATTCCACTCTGTCCTTCACCAATTGAGTATATTGTTGCTCCATTTGTACCGCTCCGGCAGCATCCAGCTCTTTAAGCATGTTGTCGTATACGGTGTCAAAATTGGATGTTGGGGCCAAGATAGCCTCCGGTATACGCTTACGGATAATATCCGTCGTTTTTTTGAACGTAACGTTATAGCTGGATTCATTGTCTGTCGTCAGGTTATAAGCTGCGCCCCATGGCTTCACATCAAATTCCTTCTCGCTCAGGAACAGTTCCTTCCACGTTTTTACGCCATACGCCTTGAGCGACTCCTTTTCCGGCTCCGAATAGCTTGCGATAATTTGTTCCGGAAATTTGGTGGTGTAATAGTTACCCGCAGGGTCCTTCACACCATCGCCGTAGTGTCCACTGATCAACGTGTACAGCTCCAGCCCGGTTGTTTTGTTAAAATTGGTGGCGTTGTTCGTTTTTTGCTCCAGCACATCAGCCGGAATGACGCGTTTTCCATCTTTAATTTCATAATGCTTTCCTTCGATTCCCCAGTTCACCAGCACCTGTCCTTCATCGGAGGCTAAAAAATCAAGGAACTTAATAGCCCGCACCGGGTCCTTGCAGCTCTCGGTAATGCCTACACCGTAACCGGACATAAAGCCTGTATCCTGAAAGGAATGATCCTTATATTCCTCCGAGAGTGTAACTGGAAAATGTGCATAGCTGGCATCGGCCTTGCCTGACGTTTTTAACGCATTTTCAGCTTCCAGGTAGCCCCACTCCTGGTCAATGAGACCAAGAACACGCCCGCTGGCAATTTTGGATTTGTATTGGTCACTTTTTTGTACAAAGGATTCCTTATCCAGCAGCCCCTCATTGTACATGTGGTTTAACCAGCGAAAATATTCTTTTTCCACCGGACGCTTGTAGTGGAGCTTGGCTTCAAATGTCTTGGGATCAATATTATATTCTCCATCGTCTGACGCTCCGGTCGTCTGGTAGGCAGGGTTGGTTACGGTAATCATGATTCTCCAGTCGTCCGCATCCAGCGTGAGGGGAATGGTCTTTTTACCGTCAATGGTTGGATGCTTGGCTACATAGGCTTTGAGTACGTTTTCATAATCCTGTAATGTTTTTACCTTCGGATATCCCAGCTCCTTAAGTACCCTGTGCTGGATTTCAAATCCACCCGTCGCATCAAAGTTCTTCTGTCCCACACCTGCATACGTAGGGATGACATAGATGGCCTGATCCTTATTGCTGTACTTCAGTCGATTCATGTAGGGGCCGTACAGCTTTTTGAGATTCGGCGCGTGATCATTGATCAGATCGGTCAGATCAATCATGGCCCCCGCATCCACGAGCTTGCTAATATTCGCTTTAGGAGAAACCAAGCCAGGGTATTCTCCACTTGCTGCCATCAAAGCAATTCGGTCATCTCCACCTCCGCCACTGACATCAAATTCCGCATTCAAGGTTACACCTGTTTTCCTGGTGATTTCCTGGCCTATTTCATCCTTCATTCCGTTCCATTTCGGGCTTGGGTCGGCTCCAAAGAAGCTAAACGTAACCGGATCGGTTCCGCTAGATGAGCCTTCCTTGGCTGCATTTTGGCTCCCGCTACAGCCTGCCAGTGCAGCAAGTGATACCGCAAGCAAGGGAATAAGTACAAATCTGGACCAAACCTTTTTCATGAACAAAACCTCCTGTATTCATATGATGACTTAGCCTGCAAAATAGCTGTTACTTTACCTCTGGGAATCCGGCTTTTATGATTTCACTGCATTATGATTTCACTGCACCCAGCGTCATGCCGCCTACAAAATACTTTTGCAGGAACGGATACACCAGCAGGATGGGGAGGGTGACCGTAATCGTAATCGCCATTTTGATCGACTCTGGCGAGATTTGTGCCATTTGCTTCGCCATATCATTGCTGTTCGTCATACTGGAGCCGCCTTGCTGCGTGCTTTGCAGTACCTTCATCAGCTCAAATTGCAGCGTCGTCCATTGCGCAGCTCCTCCGTTATACAAATACGTATCAAACCACGAGTTCCACTGATTTACCGCCAAAAAGAGAGCAATGGTCGCCAAGACAGGCTTGCACAACGGTAAAATTATTTTCCAATAAATTGTAAAATCATTCGCACCATCCAGCTTGGCGGATTCCTGAAGGGCATACGGCAAACCATCCATAAAGGAACGAATGACAAATACGTTAAACGCACTAATTAACGTCGGAAAAATATACACCCAGAACGAACCCAGCAAATGCAAATCACGCATCAAAATAAATACAGGCACCATCCCGCCAGAAAAATACATCGTCAACGCCAAAAACGTGGAAATGAACTTGCGGGCGCGGAAATCGACCCGACTTAGCGTAAAAGCGAGCATGGATGCACAGATGAGTCCCAGCACCGTCCCCACCACTGTACGTAAAATCGATACCTGCAGTCCCTGAAGAAGACCGTCATATTGGAAAATCGTTTTGTAATTTTCGAGTGTAAATTGGCGGGGCCATATATAAATGCCCCCACGAACAGTGTCCGTCGAATTGTTCAAGGAAATCGCAAGTACGTTCAGAAACGGATACAGCGTTACGACCACGATTAGAGCCATGAGGATGTAGTTGAACAGATCGAACACCTTTTCAGATCGGGTCGCGTTAAAAGCCTTTGTCGTCATTTCGCATCTCCCTCCTACATGATGCTTTCTTTGGTCAGTTTTTTGAATATGCCATTTGCCGTAAACAACAATAGGATGCTGACCAATGAGTTGAAAATACCAATCGCCGTCCCGTAAGAGAACCGACCCAAATTAATCCCGTAATTCAGCGCATACAAATCCAGCACCTCGGAATAATCCGTCACCAGACTGTTGCCGAGCAAGAACTGCTTTTCAAAACCGTTGCTCACCAGATGCCCAATCGCCATAATGAACAGAACGGCAATGGTCGAACGGATACCCGGTAACGTAATATGCCACATCTGTCTCCAGCGACTTGCCCCGTCCACACGCGAGGCTTCATACTGCTCCTGGTCAATTCCGGTAATGGCGGCTAAATAAATAATCGTATTCCAGCCTGTCTCTTTCCATATATCGGAAGCGGTTACAATATACCAGAACCAGCTTCCCTTTGCCATGAACTGAATCGGCTCATCCACAATATGAAGCGCTATCAATATATCGTTGACGATCCCTCCGTCGATGGACAGCATTTTCGTAACCAATCCGGCAACAACTACCCAGGATACAAAATGCGGGAGGTAGGATATCGTCTGCACAAATCGTTTGAACAGCATCCCCCGTAGCTCATTTAGCAGAATGGCAAAAAAGATCGGTACAACAAAACCAAATACAATGCCCATCAGGCTCATCGCCAGCGTATTGCGTAATACCAGATAAAATCGTTCATCCTGAAATAGCTCAATAAAGTTATTCAGCCCTACCCATTTCTGGTCCGAAAAGGATTTGGCCGGCTTATAATTTTGAAACGCCATCGTCCAGCCCCACAGCGGAAGATAACTGAAAATAAACACCCATATGACGAAAGGAATGGACATAAAATAAAGATACTTTTGCTGCTTTACACTGTCCCACAAGCCTTTTTCACCACGCCCGCGCTTCGGCCCGCGCACCCTGCGCCGTCTGCCCCGGTTAGATTCAGGAATCGTAGCACCAGCATTGGAAGCGGTTTCAATTGATGATTCCATAGCAAGCTCCTCCTTGTATATAATTACTATTATCATACTTGGCTGGCTTGAAAGCGGATACCCAACGAATTAGGAGAAAAATCAGTTCAAAATTAGATATATGGGGGGTTGGGATTTACATGGGGTGCCACTACGCATGCGGATGGTGCTTCCCATCGCTGTTGCCCCCCGAATTTCTTGAATAAACACACAACGGTAGAAATCCGGGGACAAAGGCGACCGCTATCGCTTGTCCAGCACCATTCCGCCTGCTCCGTTCTAATGTAAATTTCCTGAGGAAAATCTTATAAAAAAACAAAAGACCAGCAATGTAAGCTGATCAAAGGTAAAGGGTAATGCAATTCTCTAGAATGTTCAAACTCCTCAATCATATTCTGCAACCAATTGGCGAGTATACGGATGTCTGTCGGGAGCAAAGATTTCCTCTTTTACAAACTCGTCCACCAAACGGCCTTCGTGCATGACTAGCACCCGGTCACATATATTGCACCACAGGTAGGTCATGGGAAATAAACAGATACGCAAATCCCAGCCTCCCCTGTAGCTCCTTGAGCAAGTTTAGCATTTCTGACTGAATTAAGGTATCCAGACTGGATGTTGGTTCATCCATAATAATGAGTGCAGGCTCCACGCTGATAGCTCTTGCCATGCAAAGCCGTTGCTTTTGTCCACCGCTGATTTCATGAGGATATCTATCCAGCAATTCAGGTGATAATCCCACATATTCCAGCAATTTCACTGCTATTTCTCTTCTGTCTGAACCACAGTCTTTCACAAAAGATGGAACCTTTCGTTCCAGTTGATCCAGTGGCTCCATGACGGATTCCAGTAAACGAAATCTTGGATTTAGCGCCGCAGAGGGATTTTGAAATACGGCCTGCATCTGTCCTTTATAACGTTTTAACGACTGCCTGTTGCCTGCCTGAACAGGCGTTCCCTGAAACCGGATTGTTCCTCGATCTATAGCTTGCATAAGCATAATACAGCGTGCCAAGGTGCTTTTTCCACTGCCGCTTTCTCCGATCAGCCCCACACATTCACCCGCTCGAATCGTCAACGATACCCCGCCGAGCACTTGTCTCTTTTTGCGGTAAGATTTATGCACGTCCTGCACGAATAAAAGTTCAGGCACAAGTTTCGGGTTCATAACAACTTTACCGCCCTCTCTATATGGACTCATGCACGGCTTTCATTGGATGGGCGCAAGGATGGAATAGCTTCAATCAGCCTTCGGGTTGTTCAACAATGACCATGTGTTCCCCGACTCCATAAGCTGCCCTTCTCGCATTACGGTGACTTGATCGGCGTAGCGCTTGACGTTTCTCAGGTCATGCGAGATGAACAAAATGCCGCATTGGGTGCGTTCTTTTAGCTCTGAAATGATCCGTAAAATTTCGTTGGCATTCGTTTGATCCAATGCTGTCGTAGGCTCGTCCATAATCAGCAGTTTGGATTCCAGCATGATGGCTACCGCAAGCGATACCCTTTGTAGCTGCCCACCGCTGAGCTGAAATGGATAACGGTTGTATATTTCGTTCGGTAATCGAACGTGTTCGAGGACTTGCTTGATGCGCTCTTTCCGGCTTTTGCGTTCTAACACATGATGTGCTTTTAGCGTTTCGTCCATTTGTTTGCCTATGGTGATAAACGGCGTAAACACGCTGGCATAGTCCTGAAAAACATAAGCGATTTCCTGCCCGCGAAGGCGTTCTCTTTCTTTCTTGGACAGGGTGAGTAACGAGCGTCCGCACAATTCGATCTTACCGGATTCTACCCAGACCGTCGCAGGAAGCAGATCGCCAATCGACAGCGAGGTCATACTTTTTCCACTACCGCTTTCACCAATCAGCGCATGGCACTGTCTCGCGCTAATAGATATATGAAAATCACGTACGATCAAGCCTTGCTCCGACCTCAAATGCAGTCCGGTTATTTCCAGAATGTTCATCATTTCATTTCCCCCGTGGTCTTAGTTCAAGACTGTCCCGTAGCTGATCCCCAATCAGATTGGATAAAAGAACGAACAGCATAATGGCCCCCCCCGGAATAACCATCGCCAACGGAGAACTGTGAAAATAGGCCCGTCCCTCATTCAGCATCGCTCCCCATTCGGGAGTAGGCGGCTGTAGCCCAAGTCCAATATAGGATAGAGCCGCGATCATTAAAATGATTTTACCCAAATCCAGTGTGGCTACGACCACAATTTCTCTGAAAGCCGCTGGCAGCAAATGCCGGATGACCAATCGAATCGTCGGCACCCCGCTCAAGCGGGCACTGTAGATATAATCCTTCTCTTTTTCAGCCACCAGGCTGCTTCTCACCAGACGAGCATATGCCACCCATTTTACCGATACAATCGCAATCATCAGGTTGACGACACCCGGCCCGAGCAAGCCCGTCAGCACAATTGCAATCAAGTAATCGGGAAAAGCCAGAAAGGAATCCGACACCCGCATGAACAAGCGGTCTATCCCTTTGCCCATAACCCCGGCAATGACCCCGGCCGGAATGCCAATACCTAGAGACAGGAGCAAAATCAATAAGCTCTTGCCAACCGTATTTCTGCCTCCGTATACCACCCGTGACATTAAATCTCTGCCCAAACCATCCGTACCCAGCCAATGCTCGGCGCTTGGGGATTGAAGTCTTCGAGTGAGCGAAACGAGCAACGGATCATTTTTCATAAACTCAGGCAGGATGAACAATGCAGCTATTCCACCGATAAACAACCATAAAGGAAGTCGGGATGTACTCAAGCTCCTCCCTCCTTCAAGCGGATTTCAGGATTCACGTATCCTACCGTTACATCCGTCATCACATGAAGCAGCATAATGATAGCGCCCATAAATAAAATGTATCCCTGAATCATCGGGTAATCCCGGTTATGAATGGCTTCTACAATAAATTTTCCCAGACCCGGATAGGCGAATATCGTTTCTACCACGACACTTCCCCCCAGCATGCTTCCCACACTAATGCCAAACATAGTCACTACAGGAGTCAAGCTATGGCGACACGCATGCAACCAAAAAATACGTTGCCTTCCAATCCCTCTGGACCTTGCACCCAGAATAAAATCCTGACTCAAGCTGCTTAACAGGCTGGAACGAATAAGACGTACATATACCGCAGCCATCGTCAGTCCCAGTGTCAGCGAAGGAAGCACCAGATGCATCAAAGTACCATTCCCCATGGATGGTAAGATCGACCAGCGCACCGAAAATCCCTCAATAAGTAAAAGCCCTAGCCAAAAGCTGGGGATGGATGCTCCCATAATCGCGAGCACCCGGCTGACCCGATCAATCCACTTCTTGGGATATAAAGCTGAACAAGCGCCCAGCGGTACCGCAACTCCCATCAACACCACAATGGAGGTACACGTCAGAAGAAGCGTCGCTGGCATCCTCGTCCATATTTCTTCTATGACCGGACGATGTGTCATGTAGGAGGTTCCCAAATCCAAACGAATGAATTTAGAAAGCCATTCCCCATATTGCACGATAACCGGCTCATTCAGCCCCATGATCTCCCTTTGAATTTCCACTTGCTCGTTCGTAACCGCCACATCATCCGCACGCAGCAGTTGTCGGACAGCGTCTCCCGGAGCAAGCTTGATTCCCGCGAAGCTGATGAGCGACAGAAGAAAAATAAACAGGAAAAACTCGATCAGCCTTTTCCCAAGCATTTGAATCATTTGGCTTCAACATCCAACTGGTTGGTAAGCATGTAATATTCGCTTTTGCTGGTTACCCAGTTTTTCACACGGTCTTTGTAAACAACCAGCGTGTTCGGATGCACCAGATAGGAATAGTACGTTTGCTCATGAATTCTCGTGAGCGCTTGAGATATTAGTTCATTCCGTTTGGCTGTATCTACGGTTTGATCTAACTGGTAAATCAATTCATTCAACAACTCATCGTTTATTTTCCCAAAATTCAGCGTTCCATCTGGCAAAAACGATACATTCAAAAAGTAGCTGGCATCACCGCGAGGCGCAATCAACGGACTGTACATACCGAGATCCCAAGTCGTATCGGTCATCAAGTAGTCTTCGTAATTTTCAACCTGCTCGATTTTCAGTATAATACCCAATTGCTGGGCTTCCGATTGCAACGCTTGTGAGAAGATAGGGAACTCGGCTCTGGATGCGTAAGTCACCAGCTTTAAGGTTAACGGCTTCCCGTTTTGCGTTACTTTACCGTTGTCCACCTGATACCCGGCTTCCTTGAACCACTTGAGCGCTTCTTCAGCCCCGGTTTTGCGAGTTGGATATTCCGGTACAAACGGGAAATCCGGTAAAAATGGACCTTGCGCCACTGTAGCCTGTCCACCCATAATAGCGTCCTTTAGTTCCTCACGGTTAACTAAAGCATCAAATGCCTTACGCAAATTCGTATGTTGGAACAAAGGCTTTTTCGTGTTAAATATCAACTCATGGGTACGCAAGCTAACCACTGAATCCAGCTTGAGCTGATTGTCTTGCTTCATTTTGTCCATGCTTTCAACAGGTGGGCGATAGACGATATCTGCATCACCGGATAAAATGGCGGATAAACGTGCATTCGCATCCTCGTTAAAAGCAAAAACTGCCCGATCCAGCATGGCCGCCCCACTCCAATATCCATCATAGCGGGCAAGCTTTAATGATGTCCCTGCGGTGAAGGATTCTACTTGGAAGGGCCCTGTACCGATTGGCTTTTTATCTGGATCAGCTGCTTCTGTATCCAGAATGGCTGTGTTGGGATGAACCAGTTCGGATGGGAACTGAGGGAATGGTTCTTCCGTCACCACATGTAGCGTTTGACCGGATGCCTTCATGGATTTAATTCGCAATACCTGCTTAACCCCTGGATTCAGCTCTATTGAGCGTTCCAGCGATTGCTTAACCGTCTCTGCGGTGAGTTTTTTTCCGTTTTGAAAGGTTACACCGTCACGAATCTGAAACTCCCAGTTTTGTCCGTCTTTACTCGACCATTGGGTAGCCAGCCATGGCTGGATTTTTACGTTCTCGTCCAGTTTAACCAACGTTTCTACGACGCCTGCTCTTAACGCTGTATAATCGAGACTGGGATCAACGGTCTGACTAGCAAAGTTAAACAGAAAGGTCAGCTCTTTCTTGGGCTGCTGTGTTGCTTGCGTTGAACCCTCTTGCGGGCCAGAACAAGCAGCCGGTAAAACTACGGTCAAAAGCATACATACCATTGGGATAAACCTGTGTTTATTCATATTTCCCCTTCATTTCTCTATCGTTTCCTTCTATTTTACCTACCTTTGGCTTGTCATGACCTGACCCACTTGAGCTATATTTGCCTTATAACCTTGAACATTTTGTGACTATTATCATAGATACCTTATATTAAGGCAAAAAAATAGCCTCCCGGCACAAATGTGCTGGAAAGCTGGTATTGATTTATTTTACCGTGATCGTCCCATAGAACATGTACATACCGCAGTTATACTCATATACACCCGGTTTCAGGTCCTTGACCGTAAAATAATTATTTTCGTGGTCCATAAAGACGTCCATTCCAAGCTTCAGCGACTGTACTTCGTCTATACAAGTAAAGGATGTCGATCTTTTAAAATTAATTTTAGTCGGGACACCCGCTTTTATTTCAATATTTTTAGGATAAAAACCGTCTCCCTCTACATTGACCGTAGCAATTTCATACTTGGCTTTGTCCGGCTCTTCTTGAACGGTTTTAGGTTGACTTGCTGGAAACGACGACACGCTCCCCTGAAAATAAAACAAGACAAATCCGCCCACGATCAGCGCTACAAAGCCAATCAGCATCAGGTGCCAATGCTTAGAGATAATTGTTTTCATTCAGATCATTCCCCTCCAGTTGACCGTTCATGTGTAGCACGCCAACTCTAACCAGTATATAAAAGTTAATCAAAATTTAAAATACCTCATTGGAGCTATATTCTGAACTAAATGGTGTCAAAAAAACAAAGAGGCTTATGACCTGAATTTAGGATCATCAGGAACAAGCCCCATTTCCAACGCATATCTCGTCAGTTGTACACGGTTCTGAACATGCAGCTTCTGCAAAATATTTTTCAAATGGTTTTTTACTGTGTACTCGGAAATACCGTACTTTTCGGCGATTTCCTTGTTCGTCCACCCAGCGGCCACCCCATATAAAATATCCTGCTCTCTTGAGGTAAGGCGGACCTGCGGTTCCTTTTTCGCTGTTATGGTAACGTCTTTCAAGATTTGAAAAGCCAGTTCCCGACTCAGCGGCGCCTCCTCATTCACAATAGAATGCAGATATTCCAGCCATGTGGAGGGCGCTATATTTTTTAACAGGTAGCCTTGGGCCCCCCGTTTCAAAGCTTCAAGCAGATGAATCATATCATCCGACACGGTAATCATCACTATTTTGACATATGGAAACATGAGCTTAATCCGCTGTGTAGCCTCCAGCCCGTCCATTCCAGGCATCGAAATATCCATCAGGATCAGATCTGGAAGCCACTGCTCGGTAAACTCAATTGCTTTTTCGCCGTTGTCCACCATCCCGATGATTTCAAAGCTTTGATCCATGGACAATATTTCACAGATGGCCTCGCGAGCATGAGCAGAATCGTCTACGACCAGTACACGGGTATGCGTCATTTATGTTCTCCCTCTTTGGTTATTTCCACCATGGTATACGAAGAATCCGACAGAAGCTGCAACGTCCAGTTCATATCTCCCGCTCTTTCCTTCATGATATTCAGGCCGTATCGGTCTTTAAACTGATATGGATCGGTCATAAAGCCTTTGCCGTTGTCTTTGACGGTGACTTTCCATTGATCGCAGTTACCTTCTCCAATAATCCAGAATTTGGAAGCCCGTGCGTGCTTTTCAATATTGACCACCGCCTCGCGAATACAGGCCAGAAGTTCTACTTTCTCTTTGAGATTCAGCGCATCATCGGGAATCGTCCACTGAATATCTGCATACACAGGGATTTCATGAATCATTTGCTGCACCTTATAGTCCAATGATTCGTTGGTTGCCAGCATCTCATCGGTGGTCGGATCAAATCGTAAATTGGCAATGGCCTGACGAACATAGCGGTTCACTTCGTGGACGGTCTTTCTGACTTTATAAATATCCTGACGATACTGCTCCTGATCTTCGTTATGCTCCAGGCGATCCATTTTGACGGACAACAAAAAAAGCGATTGGGCAATCCCGTCATGCAGCTCCCTGGCAAGATCCTCTCTGGCTTCAAGGGCTGCTTTGGCCGCGCGTTCGTATTGCAACTCCATCTGAATACGTTCCAGCATACGAAAAAGCTTGGTTAACAGCGTCACACTGACCAAATACAAGAGAACTGGAGTCAGCCAGTTGCCAAGGTCCATAGATATATAGGGGAGTAAAAATTGGTGTCTCACATATTCCCAGGCCCCTACCGTTAGCGTAGGTACGAATAGAATCATCCATTTAATTTGTTTATACGTCATACCGTCCTCCTTGCAGCACCACGAAACTTGCACGAACAAACTAAGCAGATCCGTGATACCCACCATTCCGAGCGTCTTTATGCATCCCAAGCATAACTTTTTTGCTGATTTAGAACAAGATCCATCCTACAGCAGATAGAAAAGAAAAAAGCCGACATCTTCATGCCGACTCCAATGTGTATGTTCATTTTACCAAAATATGGTCTTCTCTATTTCTTTACAGACTGGGATGATCCAGCTCATACAGGTTGCGGTATCGAGGTTGCTCCTGCCAGAGCTGCTCATGGCTACCTCGCATGGATATGCCACCCTGCTCCATAAAGATCACCTCGTCCATATGCTCCATCCCGGTCAGATGATGTGTAATCCAGATGAGCGTTTTGCCCTCCAGCACACGAAACATCGTCTGCATCAGTTCCTGCTCTGTCAGCGGATCGAGTCCTACGGTTGGTTCATCCAGCAGGACAATGGGGTGATTTTGAAGCAAAATCCGCGCCAGTGCAATTCGCTGTCTTTCTCCACCGGAAAAGCGCAGGCCCGTTTCCTGCATCCGGGTGTCATAGCCATCTGGCAAAGAATCAATTAGCGTTCCCAGTCCCACCTGCTCGGTTACTGCACGAACCTCTTCCAGCGTAGCATCTGGCCGCGCCAGCCGAATATTGTTCGCTACCGTTGTATCGAACAAATACGGTTGCTGGTTTAACACTGCAAACAGGCTGGAATACGCCCCGCCTGTATACACAGGCGCACCTGCGACAGTAACGCTCCCTTCATCCGGCTGCAATGCACCCTGAATCAGATTCAGAAGGGTGGACTTGCCCGCACCGCTACGACCAAGCAGTGCAACCTTCCCCCCTTGCGGCACACGCAGGGAAATGTCGCGCACGCTCCATTCTTGCGTTGCTGCATATCGGTAGCTAACGTTGTTCAGCAGCAGCTCACCTGCATTGCTCGATGGCTGGGCGGTAACATGCTCCACCTCTATTTTGTCTACAGTGCTACCTGCTGCTTGTTGCCCTGCTTTCACAGAAGCTGAGGCCGAAAACGGTGCAGGTACAGCAGGTGTAGGTGTATCTTTCTCGGAGTTCTTCAACCGTCGTAGTGAATCTTGATACTCCGGCGCATGGACCACCGCTTCTCCAGCGCGGACGAAGGCATCCAGCAACGGAAAAGCAACAAGCGCAAAGGATGCCAGCCATGTTGCCTCTATGCGGTTCTCCGCTACCAGCCCTCCAGCCCATACGGTCATCATCACAATTCCGCCACCTACGACGCATTGTGCGATCCAATGAGAGCGCCATTCGCTTCGCCGAAGTGAATTTTCTACTACAGCAGCCTTGTTATGCCGTTGGGTGAAGGAAGCCAGAAAATGTCCAGTCCGACCGCTCAGCACCAAGTCACTCATGCCAAACAAAGCATCGGTCAGCTCCTGATAGGCTGTACTCCGTTCCTGCTTAAACGTTCGTCGTTTAGCGAGTGAGGTCCACAGCGAGATGGCCGGGGCGATAAAAAGTAAAAATCCACAATACAATGCCATCATCAGGGGAAAGGCTCCGTCCATCCATCCGAGTGCTGAAATCCCCAGCGCATAGATGAGCAACGCCGATACCGCGGGCAGAACCAGCTTCAAATATATGTTTTGAAGCTGCTCAATATCCTCGGCCAGCAAACCCAACAGATCCCCTGTGCGAAACTTGCTGCGAATCATAAGCGCTTGCGGTTCTACTGCCCGGTACAGTCGCACCCGCATACGGGAAACGAGACGCAGCGCGGCATCATGCCCCACCAACCGTTCCAGGTACTGAATTACCGCTTTACTAAAACCAAACGTTCGTACAAGCACAATCGGAACGTACACCATCAATATATTTTCCGGTTTTAAGGCTGAACGGGTAATCAGGTGACCGGACGTAAAGAGCAACGCGCCTGCACATCCAATCGCCAGAGCGCCCAATAGCGCCGCAGCCAGAAAGGCCCAGAAATATTGTCTCAGATAAAATACAAACCAGCCTTGGCCGCTATTGTCCGTGGCTCTCATATCGTCCGTCCCCTCCTTCCGTCATTCCCGTCAGCAAATGGTAATATCCTCCCTTGCGGGCAACCAGTTGCTTATGCGATCCTGCCTCCTCCAGGCGACCTTGATTCATCATCCAGACACAGTCCATATCCGGCATCCAATGTAGACGATGCGTTGCGAGAAACACTCTTTTATGTTGAAAAACAGACAAAATCGTCTGTTTTAGCTCCCATTCCGTCTCGATATCCAAATGTGCCGTCGGCTCATCCAGCAAAATCACCGGACGGTTGCTCAGCAAAGCACGCGCCAACGCTATCCGCTGCGCCTGTCCTCCACTCAGCGTCCGGCCCGCTTCACCAATCGGCTCATCCCATCCATTCGGAAGACCATCCACCAGCTCACGCAATCCAACCGCGTCAATCGCCCATTCCACCTGTTCGTTGGATGCCTCCGGTTCATAAAATCGGATATTGTCCGCCAAGGAAGCGCTGAACAGGTACGGATGCTGCGGAATATAGGCAATATGCCGCTGCCATTCGGCTTGGGTATCACTAGCCAATGCCCATCCATTCACGTTCAGCTCGCCCGAGGTCGGATCAGCAAAGCCTCCAAGTATACTGAGCAGCGTTGTTTTACCTGCACCGCTGACTCCGACGATGCCGATCATATTCACATGCGGCTCAACACTCGCGGATATGTGGTCAAGCCGTGCGGAACCGCCCTCATTGAGAAGGCATATATCCGATAGCCTGATCGTATCCTGTCCCGTGATATTTAGGGCATTGCCATCACACTTAGCATTGTCTGTGCGGTCACTCCCCGTAAGGATATCCACGGAATCTGTTGGTTGAGCCGCTTCATTCTCTGTACCGAGAATGGAGCGCATTGTACCCCAAGCCTCCTTGCCATCCAGCGAGGCATGATAGTCCGATCCCAACTGGCGTACAGGCATAAAATATTCCGGGGCCAAAATCAGTACCGCAAGTGCCGCTTCCAGTCCCACCGATCCGCTAATCAGACGCAAGCCCAAGCCTACCGCCACAAAAGCGACCGACAGCATACTAAAAAAATCGAGCGCAAAAGAGGAAAGGAACGCGACCCGCAGGGTACGCATCGTAGCCGTGCGGTACTGGTCGCTGACCTTCCCGACCGTTTCTCCATGCTCCCGGCTACGGCCCAAAAACCGCAGCGTCTGTAGGCCACGCAACGAATCCGTGAAATGATGCGACAATAGGCGATAGGAGCGCCACTGTTTATCTGCCTGCTTCCGCGCCGCCAAGCCCAGCAGGATAAAGAAGCCAATCAGGATGGGCATCGTAGCCGTCAAAATCACACCTGAAATTATATCCAATGTGAAAACAGACACAAGCAGAAGTATCGTCACACACATCATGTCAATCATACGAGGAATGGACAGTTCCAAATACGTGCGAAAACGATCCACTCCATCCAGCGCCAACGTCACCAGCTTGCCGCTGCCTTCCTTGGCAGCAAAAACAGGCCCTCGCTCGAACAAACGAGCAAGCAGACGCTCCCGCAAAGAAGCGCCTGATGCTTCGGCAAAACGGCCTGCCGTCCGGCGTTGCAGCCAGATCATCGTATGCCTCGCCGCAAAAGCCGCGAAAAACAACGCGAGTGACGGCCAAGCCATCACCAGCGGATGTTTATCAAATAAAATCGTAACCGCCTTTGCCAAAAAAATCGCTTGTGCAATCACAGCGGCCCCCTGAGCCAGGGAAAGGGCGGCCAGCAGCAGCATTACCGGCCGAATGCCCTTTAATCCAAACCATGCTTTATCCATTAGTATTCCAAATGATCCTTTTCACTGAGACGCTTATGAAAAACAAAATAGCTCCACGCCTGATAAGCCAGCACAAAGGGTAAAAGCGTTGCTGCAACAATCGTCATGGCTTTCAGGGTGTAATGACTGGAGCTTGCATTATAAATCGTCAAATCAAATGCACTATTGATCGAGCTCACCATAAATCTCGGGAACAAGCCGACGAACAACGAAACGAATGTCAGCAAAATGATAGCTCCCGTCATCCCGAAGGCCCAGCCTTCGCGGCGCTGCTTCAGGAAATACCACGCCAGCACATAGGCGACGACCCCCACTGCAACTGCGGCGTACATATAAGGACCACGACGTGCGAATACATCTGTTGCAAAATAAGTCCATACCACCATACCCGCGAGCAAAACTCCTAATATTGGAAGAAATTTTGACGCAATCACACGAGCACGATCCCGCACTTCTCCAATCGTACGCAGAGAAATAAACGTTAGCCCATGCATCAGGCACATCCCAACCACGGTCAATCCAATCCATACCGTATATCCGTTAAACACATCGGAGAATCCGGCTTTCAAGTCCATGTTTTGCTGAATAGGTACACCCTTTATCAAAGCCGCAAAAGCCATACCGAACAGCATCGGCGGCAGAAAGCTGCCTATCAGAATGCAGGCATCCCACGTCCCTGTCCACCATTTTCCTTCTGCCTTGCCCCGGAATTCAAAGGAAACACCGCGTAAAATCAAACCAAGCAGAATAACTACAAATACTAGATAATATCCGCTGAACATGGTCGCATACCAGTGCGGGAAAGCCGCGAACATCGCACCTGCTGCTGTGATCAGCCATACTTCGTTAGCATCCCAGAATGGACCAATCGTATTGATCATCAAGCGTTTTTGCTGGTCATTACGCGGCACCAGACCTGTAGCCATCCCCACGCCAAAATCAAAGCCCTCCAGGAAGAAGAAGCCGGTAAACAGCACAGCAATTAATAAGAACCACAAATCATTTAACGACATTGGTGTCACCCCCTTGAGCAAATGGATCATGGATTACCGTTTCCTGATGTGGTTCGATATCCGGACCTTTGCGAGCCGTACGGACAAACAGGAATGCTAGCACACCCGTTAAAATTAAATACAATGCGGTAAACGAGATCAGTGAGAACAGCACTTCCCCTGCCCCAACGGTAGGCGAAACCGAATCTTTGGTTTGAAGTAAACCAAAGACAGTCCAAGGCTGACGCCCCACTTCCGTCATGATCCAACCCGCAGTATTTCCAATAAATGGAAGAGATATACCAAGCATCATCAAGCGGAAGAACCAGCGATGCGAGCCCTCCAATTTTTTACGGAATGTCAGATAAGCTCCGTACAAAGCAAGTGCAATCATGGCACATCCAGCCGCAATCATAATGCGGAAGCTCCAAAATGTAGTACGTACCGGCGGAATATAATTACCGGGGCCGTAGGCTTTTTCGTATTGTGCCTGAAGCTCATTCATCCCCAAAACCCCGCCGGACAGCTTGTTATAGGACAGCAAACTCAAGAGATAAGGAAGCTTAATTTCAAAGCTGTTTTCCTTCTTTTTAGGGTCAATACCTGCGATAACTGTCCAAGGGGCCGGGTCACTACTGTTTTCCCATAGCCCTTCACTCGCAGCCATTTTCATCGGCTGTGTTTCCACCAAATATTGAGCCTGTCCGTGACCAAACATCGGGATTAACATCGAACTAATCAAGGCAACAATAATACTTACTTTGAAAGAAGGCTTGAAAAAATCCAGATTCTTCTTGTGCATCAGCTTCCATGCGCTAATACCCGCGACGAGAAAAGCGCCTGTCGCAAAAGCTGCAAACAGCGTATGTGGAAACTCCCATAGCAGTTGTTCGTTCGTCAACAGAGCGAAAAAATCTTTCATTTCTGCGCGACCGTTATGAATCTCGTATCCTACCGGACGCTGCATGAATGAGTTGGCCGCCAAAATCCACAGGGCAGACAGCATCGTACCGATGGATACCAGCCACATACAGGTTAAATGGACTGCTTTGGACAGCCGTTCCCAGCCGAATACCCACAATCCGATAAAGGTTGATTCCAGGAAAAAGGCAAGCAGTGCCTCAATCGCCAGCGGCGTACCGAACACATCACCGACAAAACGGGAAAAGTCAGACCAGTTCATCCCGAACTGGAACTCCTGCAAAATCCCGGTGACCACGCCTACTGCAAAGTTAATCAGCAAAAAAGTTCCCCAGAATTGAGCCATTTTTTTGTACAAATCATTTTTTTTGATTACATACATAGTCTCCATAATCGCCACCAGCAACGACAATCCAATGGAGATCGGTACATAAACAAAGTGAAGAATTGTTGTGGTTGCAAACTGCAACCGTGCCAATTCTAATACGTCCATGATGTTATTCCTCCCCTTGCGCTTCTCTTTAGAATGAATGTTAATAATTAGGTTCTGAAGCCTTCCTTCATCCTTGTGATTGTATTCACATTATTACATATGGAACGATCACTTTTTATGAATAGCCCCCTCAGGCATCTTCATTACGGAATCACATGACCCGGCTTCAGAATATCATCATTATATAGAATAGATTTGATAGAAATAGAATCGAAAGTGTGAACATCGTGTCAAAGCTGTGTCTTAATGATGTCTAATTTATGAAAACAGCTCAAATCTTCTAGTTAGTGTGACATTTTCGATTGATCTATCCAAATTTTTTCCATGAAAAAAGCCTCTCTTCGCTCGGAGACTTTACTCCGACATCCGCAAGAGAGACTTCATTAATTGAACCCACGGGAATCCATCAACTGCCATCCGTCCCTCTGTTCTTCTGAACCCGACTACGATAGGAGGAAGGCGACATCCCCGCATATTTTTTGAATTTGCCGTGAAAATAATCGGCATTGGCATATCCGACACGTCCTGCCACCTGATGCACCCTGATTCCCTGTGCAAGCAATTCCCTTGCCCGCTCGATCCTCACCTTGTCCAGATAGGCGTTAAAAGCTTCGCCCGTATGGCTTTTGAACAATTTGCCCAAATAGCCGCTGTTGTAATTAAACATATCCGCCAACAGCTCCAAGCGCAAATTCTCATCATAATGACTATGAATGAAATCAATCAATTGTTTCATGATCGTTTCCTTACCACCTGAATCGGTCTGACCTATCCACTGCACCATATGCTCCACCGACCGATCCACCAGCTCTCCCAAGGTTGAATAGGCATATACATCCGTAATCAAGCGGGAATGCTCTTCCAGCACCGTACGGCTCTGTTCCTGTCCAGCCGCATACTTGTTCAGCGCCAAGGTAAATGTCCGTGCAAAAGCCGCCTTGATTTCAGCCTCTGAGCGATAGAGCTGTGGAAATTGGACCTCCATTTCCTTCAATACATGTATTGCAGCTTCACGATTGGACATATCCAGCGCGTAGTACAGCTTCTCTGCATAACGCATGGGGTCTGAGGCTTTGTCCGTCGTTTCGCGCATTTCCTCGTCCGAAGCTTCCAAATCGTGCAGGTCACTGGTAAGCATAACCCTTTCCGCCCGGAAAAAAAAAGTACGCTCCAGTAGACGCAGCGCCTGTTCAAAAGAACTCGGAATATCATGAAGTCTCTTCACAGGATCTCCAGCAGCTACGTATATTTTCGTTGCCCACGGCTTTAGCTCCTGTCGCCAGGAAGCCAGCAATCGAACAGCATTTTCTTCTGTGTCCACCGTGGCAGGAAGTAGCACGCCTGTATATATTCCGGCCTCGAATACAATCCCCCTGCCCTGCTCCCCGCACATTTCCGTTAGCCGCAGCTTTGCTGCCGACTGCCGGGCTTGCCGATCCCAGTCGGGTATCCGTAGATCCAGCAGTACGACCTGATAGCTTCCCCAATCCAAAGAGGGTAGCGCCGGATGCTGGCCATGATGTTCGGCTTGCTCCGTTCCTCCGTGGAGAGGGTTGCTGTGCTCCAATGCACCACGATTAGCCTGATCTTCCTGAACCGGAAACAGCAGGATTTCGATCCAATCGCGCTCATGGACAGGTGGACTTCCCCACTTGCCGTCTTCTTTTTCGCTCTCAATGCTTCGACGTACCCGTTTCAACTCTGTCGTCATTTCTTCTTCGTCCACAGGCTTCAATAAATAACCATCCACGCCAAAGCCCATCGCCTGCCGCGCATAATCAAAGTCCGCATATCCGCTTAAAATGAGAAAGTGAAAAGGCTCGCCGTTCAATTCGCGTATGCTCCGTATGACCTCCAGCCCGCTCATCCCCGGCATGCGTATATCAACAATGACCAGTTCCGGCCGATGCTCCCTAAATTTATCCAATGCCTCGCGCCCGTTCCCTGCGGTATCTACAATATGAAAGCCGCAGTCTCTCCAATCAATAATGGAGGTCAATCCTTCACGAATCGCAGGCTCATCATCCACAATCATCGCTTTATACATTCGGCCCCTCCTCCTTGGGTATTGAAAAGGTTACGGTTGTTCCTGCCTGCGGTACGCTCTCCATGTGCAGACCATAACGTTCACCATACATCAGCGTCAGACGCTGGTGAACATTGCGCAGACCAATACTGCTCCCTTCCGGCTCTTCCGTGCCTGTGATACGGTCAAGCAGACGGGACAACGGTTCTGCCTCCATGCCAGCTCCATCGTCAGCTACTTTTATTTGCAGCTCTCGCAGCTCCATCGAAATATCGACTTTCACGGTAACCGGTTCTTCCTTGTTTTCCAGGCCATGAATAACTGCGTTCTCCACCAGCGGCTGTATAATTAATGGAGGAATGGATATTTCCACAGCGCTTTCTTCCAGATTCACTTCATAGATCAAACGATTTCCAAACCGGAACTGCTGAATTTGTAAATAGGATCGCACCATATCCAGTTCCTGACGCACTGTCGTTTTACCGCTGCCAATCTCCAGATTCCGCCGCATCAATCGGCCAAGCAAACGCACCGTCGTGGCAATCTCCGCCTCCCCGTGGAGATGCGCCTTCATTCGAATAGACTCCAGCGCATTAAACAGGAAGTGCGGGTTAATCTGGCTTGCCATCATTTTCAGCTTGATATCCTTTTGCGCCATTTCGAGCCTGTTGTTTTTCTCACTCGCTTCATACACTTGCCCCATCAACTGGCGGATGCTGGCAACCATATAGTTGAAGCGGCGGGACAAGTCCCCGATTTCGTCCATCCCCTCCACGCTCGACACGACATGAAAATCCCCCGCAGCCACCTTACCCAGCTCATGGCTCAACCGCTGTAGCCGTTTGGTGATCAGCCAGGAAATCATCGTAATTAGAACCAATGCCATGACCAGCACCGCAAGAACACATAATGCGCCGATCAAGCTGATCCGGTTCGCTCCCTGTACAATGTGTTCCGTCGAAAACACCGAAATAATCGTCAATCCGCTCACACTGGAGGCTGGCAGCAGCTCATCCACAATAATGTTCGAGGATTTCCCGTTTATTTTTGCTTCATATATCCCCTTACCCGCACCCTGTACATCAAAGCCCAAATGCAAATCCGTCAATGTTTGACCCACGGACTGTGTATGGGTAGCCGCGACCACAATTCCGTTACGATCCACAATCAACGTTTCAAACGGCTCCTTGCTGAGCATATGGTTCAGCTCCGTCTGACTCAGTGCAATCATCAGAACTCCCTTGGTATTGTATTCGGGAAAGGGAATTTGCCTCACCAGACTCAGCCGATTAACCGGGTTGTCCTCTTTATCCTGAATATAAAACCAGTTAATCGCCGTCCCCTTCAAGGCCGTCTCGAACCACTTCTGCTGCTCAATGCCAGAATCTACAGGGACAAATTCCAGATTATTAACAAGCGTCGGATTATACGAATAAAACCGGATGGTCGCAATCTCTCTATACTGCTGTACATACTCATTAAAGTCTTTGTATTGATGATACGCATTCATCAGCTCTACCATGCCCGAATAACGGCGATTCGCCATCTCCCTCAGCCTTTTATCGAACATCAGCCCATTTGAAATATCCGTGGGTACGCGCAGTAAATTCGCAGTCTGGCTCTTGATCTTTTCCACATTGTTCACCGTTTGGGCAATCGCACTGTCCAAAGCCTGCTCCCGCAAATAAAACGTGACACAGCCGCCCACCACCAGCACCGGGATCATGACAATCAGCACGTAGGAGAACAGCAGCTTATTTCGCATACGCATATTATTCATCAGATGTCGAACTCCACGATACATGCCATCCCCCCGTTAGATAAGCGCTTACATTAATATGTATTACTTACTCACCGCATCACGATATACATGATTTCAGTTTAAAGCTTCACAACATCTATATCTATATTTTTGCAAAATAAAAATGTGGCGAACGGAGTCACCACACTTTACGGATCATGAACTATTCTCGCACAAAAGGCTCGATATGCACACCCTGCGGCAGCTTTTGAGGATCGTCCGGGTTAATATGGTCATAGAACATAATGCCATCCAAATGGTCCATCTCGTGCTGTACCACAATCGCCGCATAGCCTTTGAAAGTCAGCAGTTCCTGCGTTCCGTCCGGCAAATGGGCCTTAATGCGAATTTTTCCATAACGCGGGACATAGCCGGATATGTAACGATCCACTGACAAGCAGCCTTCGCCCTGTTCCAAATAAATCATGGACGTCGAGTGGCTGACCAGCTTCGGATTAAACAGCGCATACTCCACCGTTTTGTCTCCATCCTGATAATAGACAGCACACATTCTTTTGTTCAGACCGACCTGGTTGGCTGATAATCCCACACCCGGACGCAGATCATAACGAGTTGCCAGCTCTTCATTTTGACTATTTTTCAGATAATCCATCATCCACCGCATCTGTTGAAGATCCTCTTCACGCAGCGGTAGGCATACCGGATCAACCTTCGTACGCAAAATCGCTTCCCCTTCGCGCACGATATCCTTCGTGAGAAGCATGTCCATCGGTAGATTGCTCATTCGTCAGCCTCGATTCTACTGCAAGTTTTATCTCATAAATTATATCTATTCATGAAATGAATTGTCAAAACAAAGCGGTATTTGGAGGGATGTTTGTGTAATTGTGACCGCTACGCGGGCGGATCATTCTTACGATCGCTGTTGCTTCTTCAGAACGATTCTGCCCACTTCGCTGCTGTTTTCGTTACACGGTCATTTTTAAACAAACTGTTTTTGAAAGTCTGAATAATCCAGTATCTTCTATTATTACGACATAGAAGATACCCCACTCTGTTAGTTTAAGCCATTAAATATTCATTGCCTTAATTGTTTATCTAATTAAATCATATCTTTGCTCTATATAGCACTAAACAAAAAACCTCCTAAACCAATTAAATGGTCAGGAGGTCTTGAAAAATTTCAGTGCAATTAGAGATTACTCTCAATACTCAATAACTTTCCTTACTATTAAGAAGGCTGCTCCAGCGCATCAGGTGTGTCTCTGAACAGCTTCGCCTTGGGATTAGGCTGTGTCCAGGTGTTATAATACTGCGAGTTTTTGCCGTAGGAATTATCAATGACGACATGCGGCATATCGAGCAGGCAGGCCAGAATATGACCATGCAGCCGTGAGGTGCGAACCTCGCGGTAAGAGCTGAACAGCGTAACCGCTTTGTTCATGAGGTGGTCGGTGTACTTGTACCAAAAGGTACGCGTAGGCAGCGGACCGCCGATTTTTTTATCCAGACGGTAAAACTTCTGGAAGTAGACGATCCCTTTCACTTCCAGCGGAGTGAACAGAGTATCCCAGTCCAGACGGTGGGCGGCATCTGCTTCGTCGTCGAATTGCTTTTGCCCCCCTACGGTTTCAATATCCGTACGCAGGAAGTACAGTACGTCCTTGACCGTTTCCGTAGTCGGCTTCAACGGCCAGAGCTGGTGCGCCATGTCCGGGCATAGCGTGATGCTGCACTGATTCAGCTTTTCCTTGGCCCACTGATAAGAACGTATATCCCGCACAAACATATGTAGATCCGGGTGACCATTGAACAGCGCAGCGACCTCATTCCCCTTCTGTTCAGATTGAAAATGGATCGTCTGCGGCATGATTACAATGCGGTGGCTCGGAAAATCCCGCACGATGCGTTCCCGCAAATTTTGGTGATTTGAATATAAATCGCCGAAATTGCCGCCTCCATGACACACGATAATCCAGTCGCCCGGAATTTGAAGCTGATCGGGAATATCCATAGCACTGTAACGGGCACGAACACGGATACCGTTATCCTTGAAGAACGCCTCGGTGCCTTTCATGATGAGTACGTCTCCACCGTTGTTATACACGGGGTAGTCAACATAAATGATGTTCGAGCCTTGGGGGACTACGTCGAGAATGACGCTCAGCTTATTTTTCAGTTTAGCCATGGGATGCGAATTCGGCATCTTTCAGTTCTCCCTTCCTGCGCTTCTTTTGTATGGTCTGAATAACAAATGTGATATCACTTTTATCAAAAATGATCCGTGATAACGGAACATCGAAAAACATTGGGAATGAAAACAGGGAGAATGCCAACCGTACACAAGCGCCTACGAGCAAAGCAATGGCAATGCCGTTCAGACCGAAGATCGGGGTACAAATAAAGAACAGACCGACGGTAATCGCATATGCCACAATTTGCCGAAACAGCACCAGCCCCGGCCGACCCAATGCGTTGAAGGCCGAAGCCAGAATCCATGAACCGCCTCCGATGATGCACTCCAGCGACAGCAGGTAGAAGGTTAACGATGCTTCCAGAAAAGCGGGGCCATACAGCAACCCCAGCATGTATCGTCCAATGAACAAAGCCGGCACGATGACGATCAGCATGGCAGCCATGGAGATGCGAAAAGCACGACCGACGGTTTCGACAATTTTGCTGTGCTCCATTCCGGTCACCTTCGGAAAGGTTACATTCGTGACGGCATTTTGCACCACATTGAACACACGCGACAGAGCATAGACGACAGAGTACAGACCAAACGCCTTGGGTGACAGCAGCGCCACGATGACGATTTTGTCTGTTTGGGTGGACAGCGTCCCCATCAACTCCATCCCGTAGACTCTCGCTCCATAGCTATAATAAGGGCGGAGCACCTGGCGGCTGGTGAACGGGCGGAAAGCACGCAAATTCATATGCTTGCGCAAACGGAGGAACGCCCAGACCAGTGCAAGGAAGCTCGCGGCAAAATTAACGGCCCCCGCCAGCTGCACATGGAGCAGCCCCATCACCCACAACATCACCAGACCGATGAAGTTCAGCAGCGGATAATAAAACAACAGCCCATTATATACGCTAAACCGATCCAGCCCTTGCGATAATGCTGTTGTCAGCGCCGTAAGCACCGCCAGCGGTACCGCAGCCGCACAATAGAGCTGTGACAGGTGGACGATATCCGCACCATAGCCATTCAGCCACAGCGGCATACATATCCAGGCTACAGCTCCCGCCAGCAAGCTGGCAGGCAACTGAATCCACAGCGACAGCGCCACCAGCTCCTCTGTCGTGCCTGTTTTCTTCTTGAGGTTATAGATCAGCGACGTTGGCAAGCCGAAGCTCAGCACGCTGCCGATCAGCGTAGGCCAGAACAGAACTGCCGCCAGTTCTCCTTTCCCCTCGACTCCGAGCATACGTGCGGTCAGGATGGAAGTCAGGGTCGTGACGATCAGCACGAAAAAATTGTTAAAGCTCGTGCGCATGATCGTTTTGGCGAGACTGTCACCCGTGAATACTTTCCTTACTGCTGTCCATGTGCTCATGTTACGTCCAACTCCTGTTCCTTATTAAGCCTCTCGTCTCTATGCTCACATCGTGTCTCCTGCCGCACCTCCATCAGCCTACCGTTTTTTTGGAATTTCGTTCAGGTAGCTGCCCTCCGCCCATTGGCTCCTTCTGACTTGAAAAAATCGCCTTCAGTGCTCTTCTGTAGCCTTGAATGGCAGAATGATTTTTCTTGGGCTTCTCTCTCAAAATTTGATACAGCGTCGTCCAATACAGCGCAGCATAGCCAATCGGACCAGATCGCTCGTCCCGCAGCAGATGAATATGATTCATCACCCGCATATAAGTGACCTGCTCCATATTGTCGCGCGAGGACGACGATTCGTGGTGAAGCAGCGTAAGCGCCGGGTTAATATACAGCGGTCCGCTTTTCATGGCAATTCGTGAAAGTAACAGGTCTTCCCCTACACTATAGCTTTGCAGCCAAGGGACCGGCTCGAGACTGCGAATCGCCTCACGGCGAAATGACATATTGCAGCCATGAAAAAACTCGGTTCGAAACGTCTTCTTCGCCTTGTGCCAGTTGTACATCGAGCCGGACTGACCGCTGAGAGACAGCCTTCCTTTGGACAAGGACTGCTGAAATGATAGCAGGCAACGAATGCTTCCCATGAAGCTGTTGCTCATTCCCTGCGCAATCCCGCCGACACCAGCGGCCTGCGGGTAAGCCTCATAGGTACGTATCAGCTCGTTCAAATAATTGTTCGGCAGCTCAACATCATCGTCAAGAAACAAAATGATATCGCCCTGCGCCAGCTCAACTGTTTTTACACGTGAAAGCCATAAGCCCGGCTGCTCCTTGCGATGGTATCTGTAGGTAATCCCCGCTCTGCCCAATTGACGCTCATAGCGTTCCAGCACATGCTTGGGCAGTTCTCCATCATCAATAATCCACAGCTCGGTTTCACATGCCTCCGGTGCCCCACCCATAGCTATTGTATTAATGCATCGGGTCAGATCGTCAACCCGATTGCGGGTGCACAGGGCAATGGACAAGCTTAACATCATACTCCCCCTTTATCCTGAAAATGTGTGTGGAATCAGATTACTGAACCGCCGGGCCTAAATATTCGTTATATTTTTGCTTGCGCGGATTCAGAATGAACAGCACCCCCTGTTTGTATCCTGCTGCTGCATTAAAGTTACGGCGTAGTATTTCCTTGAACATCAGGTAGGACAAGGTCCATAAAAGCGCCCCGTACTGGATGGCTCCCGCCTTTTTCAGAGCAAGGAAATAATAGTGATTAATCGCTGTAGCCTTGGCTACTTTGCCCGCCTTATCGCGCGAGCTTGGAGATTCGTGATGAATGATCGTTAAGTCGGGATTGATAACCAGCTTGCCGTAACGGCTCGCCAACTGGCACATATACAAATCGTCAGCCACGGCATAGCTGGTCATCCACGGATACGGCTTCATATCCCGAAGCGCATCCCGCCGGAATGACATGTTGCAGCCATGAAAAAATTCCGTGTCAAAAACCTCTGTTGCTTCTCCCCAGCGCAGCAATGAGCCTGCCAGACTACTGGGCGAAAGCTTGCCGAGAGACGGGGACATCTGAAATGTCAAAATGCCCAGCAGCTTCCCTGCCCGGCTCGAATGTAGTCCCTTTGCAATCCCTCCAACACCCACAATCGTTTCATCCTGATCATAGGTATCGAGCAAGCGCCGGATATAGAGTTTATCGTCCAGTTCGGCATCATCGTCAAAATACAGCACGATATCATACCGTACAAGAGATAACGCTTCATAGCGGGACAACCAAACGCCGGGACGACTTTTTTTATGATACTTCAAAACGCCTTGAGGCAAGCCGGATACCAGGTCACGGTACAGCTCGACCTGTTGGTCGGAAAGATCGCCGTCATCCACAATCAGCAGCTCTACAGCCGTATGCTCCAGCTGCTGCTGTCCTGCGATAGATTGTATACAGCGTGTCAGATCCTCGATCCGATTGCGGGTACAAATGATGATGGAGACATCGGACATGCCATTACCTCCTGTGTGTATCCAGATGCTTTGGAAGAGATATTCAAAGTTTTTCCAATTGCTGGATGATATATGTTTATTGTATCTTTGACAGCGTTTGAGTGTATATACCTCTTTTGTATACTTTTTCAGTCTCCAAAAGGGTAGACAATACTCGAAAAAGGGCAAAAAAATAGGATCGGCTTCTAGCGCCAATCCTGATCTACCCTTGAAAGTCCAGAAACAACGTCGCATTCACATACCTGCGTGCCATGGACAAAAAATAACTATTTTGCACCGATACCGCAGCTACCAGCAATGTATTCCGAACGGCTTGACACTGGTTAGGGGTCAAATGCTGCAAACGGCTGGTGTATTGATCTGCGGCCTGAATCAGCAGCTCCTCTGTCGCACCCTCCTGACGCTGCTGCCCTGTAGCGGCATTTCCGTTTTCTTTGGCAAGCCCGCCCCCTGCCACATCCAGCAGTTGATCTCCATTCGCATCCAGCTCCTCAAACAAGGTTGAATAAGCAGCGTACAAATCGACCGGCTGGATTAGATCATCCGTATCATCCTCCGGCTGCTGGAACAGGATATGAAATAACTGACGGATGGATTCAAAATCAAGGCACGATTTCAAATCCTCCACAATGAGCAGCAGTGCGGCCTGGTTGACTGAATATTTCTTGCCGATCTTCGGCGATCCGAGAAATTCCTTGAAGTCGCGTTTGACCCAATTTTGCATGGAGGCTAGTGAAACATGGCTATATTCGACCAGTTGGCCAAGAGAAACGATCTCCTGTAGTGAAAAAGCTGCGCTGTGCTTGCCCTTGATAATTTTATCCAGCACAGGCGTTACCTCAGTATACAAAAATGTCGGCATCGTGCTGCCGGGACGGTCCGGATGGATATGGGTGCGTCTCCAGGCATCCTGAAGAACGGCCAACGGCTGCAATTCGCGGCGACCTTCCATCGCCAGCAGCAAATGGGCCATATCACGGCGTGTGAGGGTAAAAGACTCCATCTGCTTTCCTCCCTTTAAACCATTTCAAGTTCATTTGAACTCATCATACGCCCATAAACTAGGCTTGTAAAGTGAAGCAATGATCCGTGCGGGTTCTGTTTTGCCTTATTTTCCGTGCAAATTGGAGGTAGGTGACCTACTATGATTGGATATGAACCTTGTATATTTGCTTTTAAGTTCTTAAAATAAGTTCAAGTGAACTTAAAATGGAGTTCATTAAAAATTGAACGAAAAAGGGATGAGTGAAAATTACATGGGTATAGGTGTCAGTCTATTTTTGTTCGCGGTGTTGATTATATTTAGTGCTTTCTTCGTGGCTACCGAGTTTGCGATTATTAAAATCCGTTCCAGCCGGGTCGATCAGCTGGTAGTGGAGAACCGTAAAAACGCACTGGCGCTACAAAAGGTCGTCAATAATCTGGACGGCTACCTGTCCGCCTGTCAGCTTGGTATTACGATTACAGCGTTGGGACTCGGCTGGCTCGGTGAACCGACCGTGGTCAAATTGCTGGAGCCTCTCTTTCAACAGCTCAACATCAATGGGGAATTTTCACATATCCTGGCCTTTATTATTTCATTTGTCATTGTAACTTACCTGCACGTGGTTATCGGTGAGCTGGCTCCCAAAACGCTGGCGATCCGCAAAGCAGAAGCCGTGAGCTTATTGACCTCCCCGGTCATCGTATGGTTTAACCGGATTATGTATCCGTTTATCTGGCTCCTGAACGGCTCGGCCAACCGTCTGGTTCGTCTGTTTGGTCTTCAACCGGCAAGCGAGCATGAGGAAGCACACTCGCAGGAGGAAATTCAGATCATTTTGTCCGAAAGCGTCGAAAGTGGTAAGATCAATAACACCGAATATGGCTACGTGAATCGTATCTTTGCTTTTGACGAGACCGTTGCCAAAGAAATTATGGTGCCACGTACAGATATGGTATGCTTGTTTACGAATCGCTCGCTGAAAGAAAACATGCTAACCATTCACGAAGAGCAGTATACCCGTTTTCCGGTGGCGACAGAGAGCAAGGATCAGATCATCGGTATGATTAATACCAAGCAATTGTTCCTTGAGTATGACCGCAACCCTGAGCTTGATTTCCATAGTCTGATTCAACCGATCCTGACTGTTCCGGAAGTGATACCTGTCAACACGCTGCTTAAACGCATGCAGAAGGAGCAGGTTCATATCGCCCTTCTCGTCGATGAATACGGCGGAACCTCCGGTCTGATTACCATTGAAGACATTTTGGAGGAAATTGTTGGCGAAATTCGTGATGAATTTGATAAGGATGAACGGAAGGAAATCGAGAAATTAACGGAGAACCGTTATTTGATGGATGGCAAGGTGATGCTTTCCGATCTGAGTGATCTGACTGGCTTGACGTTGGACGATGAGGACGTGGATACTGTCGGAGGGTGGGTGTATAGTCGGGTTCCAGAACCGAGACAGGGCAAGGAATTCATAGAAGATGATGTGAAATTTATCATTCGGGAAATGGGTAAAAATCGTATTCGACGGGTGGAGATTATTCTACACAATGAATCTCCTGTATCTGAGTTGGAAGCGGAATCGGACACTTCTTCCCGGGAGTGAACCTCTGTGACCTGAGTGGCCTGCACTGTGCACTTGACACTTGCGTTCACTCCTACTGAAATGACATACTTCCAGGGCAAACGGCTTAGGCCGTTTGCCCTGCACGCGTGTAAGGAGGAAATAGTAAAGTGGATATTTTATCATCTATTATTATGGGCATTATTGAAGGGCTGACAGAGTTTTTGCCGGTCTCTTCGACGGGTCATATGATCCTGACGGCTGATCTTCTGGGGTTAAATACGGAGAGTGATACAGTCAAAACGTTCGAGGTTATTGTGCAATTGGGTGCTGTGCTGGCGGTCGTCGTATTGTACTGGCGCAGGTTCCTGAGCCTGTTTGATTTCAGACGCAGAATCTCGAGCCAGCCACGTCTGAACCTGCTACACATTATTTTGGCCATGATCCCTGCGGGTGTGATTGGCGTGCTGTTCCGTGATGTCATCAAGCAATACCTGTTTGGCCCTCAAACTGTTCTGTACAGTCTGGTCATCGGAGGCTTGCTCATGATCGCGGCTGAAAAATTCCATCCGCCTATTAAATCGCATACGGTGGATGACATTACGTATAAGCAGGCTTTTACGATTGGCTTGTTCCAGGTCCTGGCTTTATGGCCCGGCTTCTCCCGTTCAGGCTCAACCATGTCCGGGGGCCTATTCGCCCGTGTAAGCCATACAGCAGCCGCTGAATTTACATTTTTGGTTTCTGTTCCAGTCATGCTGGGCGCATCGGGCATTGATATGATCAAAAGCATGGACCATCTGTCCATGAGCGATTTTCCGGTGTTCGCGGCAGGCTTTATCACTGCCTTTATCGTCGGAATGCTGGCGATCAAAACGTTCCTCGGTCTGCTCAAACGCTTGAGCCTGACTTCATTCGCCATCTACCGCTTCGTATTGGCGGCTGTGTTCTTCTTCATTATTTTGTAAGCTGTTGTTTGTTGCCGCAAAGCCTTCATGCTTTTCAGCAATAACAGCTCGTTTCGTATGACAAAAAAGGGTTATCCCATAGGCTTGATTTGTCAGCCATGGGATAACCCTTTTTCTATTTCAGCATGTTGCATCATTCATTATTGTTTTGATTCCAACGTGGTCAGGTATTCGGAAATTTGTGCTGGCGTCTTGGCATATTTGCTGTGCAAATGAGCAATTTTTTCGCCGTTACGGAAAACAAGCAGGCTCGGAATTCCACGCACTTGATTTTCTTCGGCAATCGGCTGGAATTTCTCGGCATCAAGCGCAAAGAAACGCTTATCCGCATTTTCCTCGATAATGCCACCCATGAATTTATCCAGTGTCTTGCAATCCGGACACCAGTTTGTATCAAATTTTACGACCGTCAAGCCGTCACCGTTAATCAAATCCTGATACTGCTGCTGTGATTCGATGCGTTCCATTTGTTGGTTCCTCCTAAAGTATATTTATGAACGTCTCCATACTCGAATATGGATTATAAACCTGAGCTTACTCTTATATTGTAATGATTCTTTCATATATTGCAACTACGGTGAGTACACGTTCGAACGTATGGCCCGATATACTGGCTGGCAAATCGCATTTTCGACCCGACCGTGTGACAAAGATTCCCTCTGCCCTACGTGTGCTCGTATCAGCGGTATTGCGAATCATAGCGGTTAGCCCGGCTAATCTGCTGTAGCACCTCCCGCTCCTGTTGGGTTAACGACGGGAGACTTGCTGCTGCGATATTATGCTCCAATTGTCCCAAAGAGCTTGCACCCGGAATAACGGCAGCGACAGCCGGATGAGACAGACTATAACGGATCGCCGTCTGCCCCATGCTGCGCTCTGTCCCCGTGAACGCCTTTAATTGCTTGCGTACGTCCAGCAGCTCCGTCTCTTTGTAGTCCAGATAGCCCTTGGCTACCTTGCCTTCGCCTTCGTCGGTCAACACGCCGCTGGCGACAGGCCCGCGTGCAAGGACACTGATTCCGCGCTCCTGAAGCAAAGACAGTACCTCTTCCTCTGCCCGACGGTCCAGCAAGCTATATTGATTCATGACACTGACGATATTGGAACGCTCGACATATTCGCGGATGACGTGAGGGCGAATTGAGGAAATGCCATAATAACGGATGACCCCCTCCCTTTGGAGCTGTTCAAAAGCCTCAATCGTTTCGTCGATGGGATCGTCAATCGTTCCTCCGTGAAGCTGATACAGGTCGATATAGTCCGTCCCCAGGCGGCGCAGGCTTTCTTTGACCGCAGACAGAATATACTCCTTGGACGGGTCCCACCCCCAGCCCTCCTGGCCCGGCATACGCCGATTACCGACCTTGGTCGCCAAAACGACATCTTGACGCCGTCCACGAATCGCTGCACCCACGATTTCCTCATTACGTCCGTGATGGTACAAATCCGCCGTATCCAGCAGGTTCACGCCCCGATCCAGCGCTTCATGGATCAGGTAAACACCTTGCTGTTCCTCCGTACCGACCGACATACAGCCCAGGCCAATCTCGCCTACCAGCAAATCCGAAGATCCCAGACGATTTTTCTTCATATATGGGTTCCCTCACTTTCAATAGCGTGTAACATCAATTTTTGAATATTACTCTATTATACGCAAAAAATAACCCCAAAGGGCATAGAGACTCACGATCTCCAATCCTTTGGGGTTATTGCATGTTATCCATTACAACGCGGCGTCAATTTCCTTGATCATTTCCGATACGGATTCCAGACCATTACCTGACAGGTACCAGTAGTTCGGGTCAAGATACACAATATGACCGTTTTTAAATGCATTGGTTTTCTTCACCAGTTCATTCTCAATCGTTTGTTTGCCTGTGACCTGTTCCTTGCCCTCCTCTACCACAACAGCTCCACGGTCAACGACAAAGATGTAATCCGGATTTTTTTGCTGTACATATTCAAATGAAACCTTTTGTCCATGGGTGGATACTTTAATGTCAGGATCCACAGGGGTTACGCCAAAAGCATCATGAATGATACCGAAGCGGGATTGCTCGCCATATGCGCTCAGGCTACCTTCATTCGTCAGTACGATTAGTCCTTTGGCTTTGCTCGCTACAGCCTTGTCATGTACGGCCTTGATGGAGCTATCAATCGTAGCCAATTCCTGTTTGGCAGCATCCTCTTTAGCGAAAATTTTACCCAGTGTTTCAACGTTTTTCTTAAAGGAATTCACAAAATCCTTGGTGTCTACTGCCAACGAAATGGTCGGTGCAATTTTGCTCAATTCTTTGTACGCATCTGCCTGTCTGCCACCAATGATGATCAATTCAGGAGAAAGATCGCTGATTTTCTCGTAATCCGGTTCAAACAGCGTACCTGCACTTGCATATTTGGAATCTTTATACTTGCTCAAATATGTAGGAAGGTCCTGCTGTGCTACCGCCGCAACGTCAACACCCAGCTTATCCAGCGTATCCAACGCGCCAAAGTCAAAAACAACGACATTTTTCGGATTGACCTTTACTTGAACCGGATTTTCATCCAATGCATGTTTAACTTCGATGGTTTTGGATTCTGTTGTTGCAGCAGAAGATGATCCGTTGCCCGTCGCTTCCTGAGTGGCTGGAGCCGCTTTGCCGCAGGCTGACACGATCAGTACCAGCGCCAGCATCAGCGTTAAAAACATCATATTTTTCTTCATTTTACATTCCCCCTATGTGAAATAAACGCAAATTTTATGATCACCGATCTGTTGAATCGGAATATCCATATCGTACAAATCCTTTAATACCTGACTATCAATCATTTCGTCAGCGGTTCCCTGCTTCAGTAGCCTGCCGTCCTTCATCCCCACAATATAGTCCGAATAGCAGGAGGCAAAGTTAATGTCGTGAAGCACGACCAGAATCGTTTTGCCGAGATCATCCACCAAACCGCGCAGCGTCTTCATAATCTGAACCGAATGCTTCATATCCAGATTGTTCAGCGGCTCATCCAGCAGTATGTATTCCGTATCCTGAGCCAGAATCATCGCAATAAAGGCCCGCTGTCGCTGTCCACCGCTAAGCAAATCAATATGCTTGTCCTTCATATCCTCCAGCCCCATGTAGGTCATGGACTGTTCGACCATTTTGCGGTCCTCGCTGTTTAATCTGCCTTTGGAATAGGGAAAACGGCCGAAGCTGACCAACTCCTTGACGGTTAAGCGAATGTTGACATCATTGGTCTGTTTTAAAATGGATATCTTCCGGGCCAGCTCCTCACTTTTCGTCAGACTCACGGATTGCCCATCAATCAGAATTTCTCCCTCATCGCTGTCTGTCAGACGACTGATCATCGACAACAATGTGCTTTTTCCCGCGCCGTTGGGTCCAATAAAGGAGGTAATGGTGCCTTTCGGTACGGTGACGGATACCTGATCCACCACATTTTTATTCCCGTAGCGTTTGGATACGTTTTTGACTTCTACCATGATTTATTCTCCCGCAGCAAAAGGTACAGGAAGTACACCCCCCCGATAAAGTTAATAATGACGCTGACCGTTGTCGATAAGTCGAATACTCTTTCTGCCAGCAGTTGGCAGCCTGCCAATGCAATGACACTGACACAGATGGAGGCCGGAATAATATATCTGTGCCGATAGGTCTTCATCACCTGATAGGCCACATTCGCCACAATCAACCCGAGAAAAGTAATCGGTCCGACGAGCGCCGTGGAAATGGAGATGAGAATCGCCACAATCACTAGCAATCTTTTAATAATAAAACCGTATGGTAGCCCCAAGTTAATCGCATGCTCCCGTCCCAGCGACAGCACATCCAGATACTTGATGAACCTCCACGCATAAGCAAATACGAGCACTAGAATCACGACGGACAGCCATAGCAGCTCGGTGTTCACATTACTGAAGCTGGCAAAGCTTTTGTCCTGAATTTTGGCAAATTCGTTCGGATCAATCAGCACTTCCATAAAGGTAGATAAGCTGTTGAACAGCGTGCCGAACACCAGACCGATCAGCAGAAGTACATAAATCCCGCGTCCGTCCTTGCGAAAAATTAATTTGTACAGTAAACCCGCGAACAGCACCATCAGTCCCACAGATAATAAGAAGTTCAGCTCTCTGCTGGTCGAAATGAACGGTACGGAGCCAAACGCAAAAACAATGGTCGTCTGAACCAGCATATACAGTGAATCCAGTCCGATAATACCCGGGGTCAAAATCCGGTTGTTCGTAATCGTCTGGAAAATAACCGTTGCAAAAGCAATCGAGCCACCTGTCAGGATGAAGGCTGCGATCTTTTTCAATCGTCGCGGCAGCGCGTAGTGCCAGGTATGCGGAAGATCCATAAACACGAAAGCAGCAATCAACACAAGCGCGGCAGCGGCTAGTATGCCAATTTTTAATTTAGGATTCATAGGCCCTTCTCCTCAACAGCAAATACAAGAACAACGCGCTCCCGATCACACCAACCGTTAGCCCTACAGATATTTCATACGGATAAATGATGACCCGTCCCAAAATATCGCAAAACAGCACAAAGACGGCGCCCAAGGTTGCGGTATGGGCCAAACTTTTTTTCAGATTATCGCCCATATACATGCTGACCAGATTGGGTACAACCAGCCCCAGAAAAGGGATCGTTCCCACGGTCAATATGACGACGGAGGAAACCAAAGCCACGATCACCAGACCGACATTGACGGTGCGCTTGTAATGTACGCCCAAATTTGCCGCAAAATCCTCGCCCATGCCTGCAATTGTGAAACGATTCGCATATATGTACGCTAATGCAACCAAAGGAACACTAAGATACAGCATCTCATAGCGACCACTCATCACCAGTGAAAAATCACCCTGCATCCACGAGGAAATACTCTGGATCAGATTGTATTTATAGGCGAAAAAGGTCGTCACCGAATTCAAAATGCCCCCGAACATCAAACCGACCAGCGGGATAAATACCGGGTCCTTGAAACGGATTTTATCCAGTATTTTCATGAAAATCAGTGTCCCCGCCAGGGCAAACCCGAAAGCCGTCAGCATCTTCGTCCAAAATCCAGCCGCTCCAAACACCATAATAGCCATCAGCACACCTAATCGTGCTGCATCCATCGTCCCTGCGGTGGTGGGCGATACAAATCGGTTCCGGGTAAGCTGCTGCATAATAAGCCCACAGATACTCATACTCGCTCCTGCGATGATGATGCTGATCAAACGCGGTAGTCTGCTAATCAGGAGTACCTGCGCCTGATCATTGGTTAAGTAGAACAAATCAAGTGGAGTTACATCATGAACACCGATAAAAACCGAGGCGAAGGCCAGTACCAGAAAAGCCAGTATTAAATAACGCAATTTCATGTTCTAACCAAGGGAGCCTGTTCTCCAACAACCTGTACCAAGCTTCGGCCCTGTCCTCCCCTCCAATAATGATAATCATTATCAAAAATCAACTAGCATAAATTATATCAGTCATCTCGTATCTGTCAAATTTTTTGAAATGAACAAAACATGCAAAAAAAGCCGTCGGGAGCATCCCGACAGCTTGATCTACTTGATTTTAAAAATTTTGAATGAGGAGCTTACGACTTCCACTCTTCCCGCAAAAGCCCCATTCGGATCGAATCATAATACTGTCCATTATAATATCTGCACTTTCGAAGCCGGGCCTCCAAGGTCATCCCCAGTTTTTCCCCAACCTTCATCATCCGATGGTTTCCTGACCAGGTTGTAAAGCCCACTCTTACTAGAGGTAATGTATTAAACAAATGCGTGATCCACAGTCGAAGTACCCTAGTACCAAACCCACGGCTCCAATATTGCGAATCATAGATACCTATCCCTATTTCAAGCCATTGAGAAGGCTTATGCTCCCAATAATCATCTTGCCCGACTCGCTTTTCCTTATCTTGGAGATAATCTTCATAAGAAAGTGTCTTATGTTCATAATAAGGCGCATCCCATTGCTTCCATTCCGGTGCTTCTTCTTTATAACTTAACGTCCAAAGAGCCTGTAAGTCTTCTTATGTAATGGGCCTAATGGTTAAATCCTTATCCGCATACATCGAGTACACTCCTTTTATAATAAAATTCATTCTATCTACATTGGGCTATATCAGGCTTTATTGTATATGCTTTTGCATGATTTCGAATTTCTATTTTTGTCCGTCTTTGGAGTCCGTGTATAATTCAAGTTGACAAACAATCCAAAATAATATATCTTAATATCAAGATAATAAATAATAAAGAAAAGTTTACGACTGTTTATTTTGCTTTTACATGCTAATCATATAAAAACCAAGGAGAATAATGACATGAAACTGTTAGGATTGCATCACGTTTCGGCGATTACAGCGGCGGCGGCTAAGAATGTTGATTTTTATACTCAGGTAATGGGACTTCGGCTCATTAAGAAAACGGTGAATCAGGATGATGTTAGCGTCTATCACCTCTTTTATGGAGATGAGCGCGGAACGGCTGGTACCGAAGTCACTTTCTTTGAGATTCCGCATGCTGGGCAAACTCGTACGGGGAATAACAGTATTTCGGCGCTTTCCCTGCGGGTACCGAATGACAAGGCACTGGATTACTGGAAAGACCGTTTTGAGCAATTGGATGTAAAGCATGGTGAAATTACGGATCAAGCGGGACGTTTGGCGCTTTCGTTTGAGGATTTTGAAGGACAGCGCTTCTTCCTGGTTTCGGATGAGCATGACAACGGAGTGCGAGGCGGCACGCCTTGGGAGAAAAGCCCTGTCCCTGCTGAATACGGCATTGTAGGTCTTGGGCCGGTTCATCTGACCATTCCCAAAGCGGAGAATACCATTCTTATTCTGGAGCAGGTGATGGGCTTCCGCAAAAAGGGCTCCTATCCTTCTCCTGTTGCAGGACAATCGGATGTGGTCATCTATGAAACCGGCGAAGGCGGTACCGGGACTGAGGTTCATCTGGAAGAACGCAATGATCTTCCACAAGAGCGCCCGGGACGAGGCAGTGTGCATCATGTAGCCTTCCGTGTTGCAACTGAGGAAGAGCTTAGACAGTGGGTTGATCGTATGAACCAACTGCAAATTTCCAGCTCAGGGTTCGTGGATCGCTTTTACTTCCGCTCATTGTATTTCCGTGAGCCGAATGGCATTTTGTTTGAATTAGCAACCGATGGACCCGGCTTTGATACAGATGAAGAGCTGGAGTTTCTGGGTGAATCGCTGGCGTTACCGCCATTTTTGGAATCGCGCCGCGCCTCCATTGAAGCCAACCTCAAACCGCTGAATACCAAGCTTTAATGGAGTTCTATTTGCTCTAAAAGCACACAAAGCCGGGACTTCTACATCATGTAGGGATTCCCGGCTTTTTCCGTGCAACAGCTCTGTTTCCATCCCAAAGGACATCTCATTTGCAAGCCTTCCAGCTTTTACTGGTAAGTGAAATGCCCTTTTGGGTTAAGCTTAAAGCTTTTTATCATCCACGCTGTTCAGCCAAGCTTCAATTTCTCCGATCACAGAGGCAATACATCCATCCTGGAACGGCGAGATCAGACCAGCCAGCTCCACCAATCCGGTAAAAGAATGACTCCCCCCGGCACGGCACAGCTTCAAATAATCTTCCCACGCAGCTGTCCGGTCGATGCTCATACGTTTCCAGAATTGAAATGCGCACAATTGCGCGAGTGTGTAGTCGATATAGTAGAACGGGGATTGGAAAATATGTCCCTGCTTATGCCAGAACCCGCCCTGCTCCAGATACTCGTTGCCTGCATAGTCCAGATGCGGTTTATACTTGCGTTCAATGGAGCGCCATGCACTTTTACGTTCGGCTGGCGTCCAGTCTGGATGTTCATATACTGCATGCTGAAATTCATCCACAGCTACGCCGTAAGGGACAAATAACAACGATGAGGACAAATGTTCAAAGTGATATTTATCCGTATCGTCCTCGAAGAACTGCTTCATCCAAGGCCATGCGAAAAACTCCATACTCATGGAATGAATTTCAGCCGCCTCCATGGTTGGCCAGTGGTACTCGGGGATTTCAAAGTGTCGACTTTCATACACCTGGAAGGCATGACCCGCTTCATGCGTCAGCACGTCGATATCACCGGAGGTACCATTGAAATTGGAGAAAATAAACGGAGTGCCATATTCGCTCAAAAACGTGCAATAGCCTCCGCTTTGCTTGCCCTTTTTGCTAGTCAGGTCCATCAACCCACGTTCGATCATAAAGCTGAAAAATTCATGGGTTTCCGGTGATAGCTCCTCATACATACGCGCTCCATTACGAATGATCCACTCCGGGTCGCCTTTGGGTGTAGGATTGCCTGACAAAAAGTTAAAGCCTTCATCATAATAGCGAAGCTGCTCCACTCCGATCCGCTCGCGTTGGCGCTCCTTGAGCTTGGTTGCCAGCGGAACGATATGCTTCAGCACTTGTTCGCGAAAATTGGCAACCATAACGGCATTGTAATCCGTACGTCCCAAACGGGCATAGCCCAGCTCTACAAAGTTATCGTAACCCAGCTTGTGCGCTATGCGCGTGCGTACCTTAACCAGTTCATCGTAAATTCGATCCAGCTCATCCTCATGCTCGCTCATAAATTGATACTTGGCCTCGGAGGCCTGTTTGCGTGTCTCCCGGTTTGTCGCCATTTCAAAAGGCAGGAGCTGCGACAATGTACGTTCTTCTCCCTCGAACGGAATCTTCGCTGAAGCAATCAATTGGGAGTATTCGGAGGTCAGCTTATTCTCCTGCTGCAAATCCTCAATAATATCCGGGTGGAACGACTTGAGTGATACCTCGGCGATACTGAAAAGCTGGCTACCCCACTGGCTCTCCAGCTCGGCCCTGAACGGCGAGTCCACCAATGCCCGGTAGTAATCAGTTACATACTCCTGAATGACCGGCGTGAAATCATCAGCGTACTCTTGCTCTGCTTTGTAAAATGCATCCTCCGTATCAATGGAGTGCCGAACCTCTACTAATTGCAATTGCGTTTCCACGTTACTGCGCAGCTTATTAATGGCATGAATGACTTCATTTTGACGCTCTACGCTGTCCGCTTCACGAAATTGCTGCAACAGCGTTTTAAACCGCTGTTCAATTTCAGTTTGCTCTGGTCGGATATAAGCCATTTGGCTGAATAATGTCATTGCTTCGAGTCCTCCCTACATTTAATAAATCTGATGCCTATTATACAGTACGATTAGAGCAAACTGGAAGATATAATTCCAAAAAAATACAACACCAAAAGCCGCAATACCCTGTATTGCGGCTTAAGTCTCTAGCCTAACGGTACATATTTCGTAGATGCACTCCCTATAGCAGCCATTTGAGAAGTTTGCAAAATCCGGATTTTATAAATGCATTCCTGCTTTACTGATTTTGCAAACGATGTGCCGCATGCAGAGTCGGGCCGACAAATTCATTCAGCTTGAAGCTGCCTTCAATCGCCTGTGTAATGAATTTTTTGGCCTGATCCACCGCTTCACGTACGGTCAGCCCCTGAGCCAAGCCAGCCGTTACTGCTGCCGACGTGGTGCAGCCTGCACCGTGGGTGAAGCTTGTTTTCACAACATCCGCCTCGAACCAGTCGAAGGTGATTCCATCATACAACAGATCCATCGCTTTACCTGCGCGGATTTTACCACGATCCTTGATCAGCACGTGCTTCGCCCCGCGCTCATGGATAATCGCAGCCGCTTCCTGCATCTGTTCCAGCGTCGTAATCGGTCCGTTCTTCGCCAATTGCGAAGCCTCGAACAAATTCGGCGTTACCAGATCAGCGCCCGGGATCAGAAATTCCAGCATCGCTTCTGTATTTTCCGGCTGAAGCACTTCATCCGTGCCTTTGCAGACCATAACCGGATCAATAACGACCCGTTTAAGGTCATGCTTGCGCAGATGGCTGGCAACCAGTTCGATAATATCAACAGAACCGAGCATACCCGTTTTCATGGCGTCAAAGCCGATGCCTTCCAATACCGTGCGCAGCTGTGCTTCTACCACATCCAGCGCAACAGGATATACAAGATGGTCCCAGGTTTTGGGTTCCATCGCAACTACGGTTGTCAATACATTCATTCCATATACGCCAAGCTCCTGAAAGGTTTTCAAATCTGCCTGAATACCAGCGCCGCCGCTGGTATCGGAGCCGGCTATCGTTAATGTTTTGGGAATCGTCATTTTCACATGCTCTCCTTCACTTACTGTGCTGCATTTATCCTAATCCCGCATGCGAAACTTGTCAACGCGCAATGCATTCTTCCAATGCTAAAAGTCACAGAATACAGTAGCATTAAAAAACGAGAACGTTCCCTTGGATCGGGAGCATCCTCGCAAGAATAGGATAGATGAAGGTTTGAATTACACAGATTACATATATCCGCCGGTACTGTGATCATAGGCATGATTCTTTTCATTTTCACGCACCCCCAGGCAAAACTTCTGATATAGATGCTGCTGTTCCGGGGTAGAAAAATTCCGGTGCTGCTCAAACAAAGCCATGCAACCAATAATATGCTCAGTATAGCTATTGTCTACAGCCAGCTGCAAGCAATGCAGTGTTTGCCCCACTCCCTCTGCATAATCGCCCTTCCGAAAATGATATTCGGCATACACCTTGCAAAAGGAGGCGAAACGGAATGCATTAAAATGCTTGCGGTAGTGAGTGTCCCATTGATCCGGGGCAAGCTCCCAGAAGCTCTTGAGTTGCTGACTGAATAGCCCCAGCTCGGCATCCACAAAGTAACCGAACCTGTTCGCTGATTCCAGCAGCGTATTCAAGCCTTCCAGTGTCTCGTCCGGATGCTCGCGCAAATACGTAATATATTCATAAATTGCAGAGGTATTGCCCATTTTAATTTCAATACAAAGCCGATTGCCTCGAGCATACACACGATGCATGTCCACTACTTTCCGGCCTTCCTCGTCCAATCCTTCAAACCAGCTCAAATCTGCATACCCATCAATCCATTTCTTGGATTCCTCATACCTGCCCTGAAACTCATAGCAGCTGGCCTTGAGCAGATGACCCTGTGCATAATAGTAGACAAGCGGTTTGAGCAACTCCAGATGCTCATCTCCAAAGCGGTTCCGATTGCGGTATAGCGCCTGAGCCAATTCTCGCAGCTCGTCCGCATACATTTCCATCTCGGACCATTGCATTTTTAACGCAAACACTTGAGATAGCATATGTAAGCCTTCCAATGCGTAAGTTTCCGGCAACCGACCACGGTACAAATGGAATTGTACAGCAGCCTTCAAGCTCCGTTTGTTATCCTTGATCTGAATCTGGAATATACGGAAATAGCTGATCGCTAACCGCTCGGAGTGGGTATATTTCTCACTCTCGATGACGCAATTGTACAGAAGCAAGGCGGCTTCATATCTGTCGTCATCAAACATCGCTTCTGCGGTCTCAAAAATAGCCGGAATGTTCGATAAATCATCCATCAGATAGCCAAGTACGCTGCAAATACATTCCAGCTTGTTCAGCTCCGAACAACGGAGAAGAAACGGACGTAACCTCCTCCAATGCGGTAAGGAATGAATAAAACATTCATCCACATACATCTCGAACAAGGCCCCTTCCTCCAATCCCATAGCCCCGGTAATCAGATCAAGCTGATTAACTGAAATCGGCCGTGGGGGATTCCGGTTAAGTATACCACTAAGTGTACCCGGATTTACCTTGGAAGCGTCTGCGAAACATTGCATGGAAATACCTTCACGCTGAATATACTTTTCAATTTCTGCACGAATCGTGGTGTTTTTTTCCAAAGGGACACCCCCTCCATCAAATGATGGTGACTTTTTCATTACCTTTTAAACCAAAATTTGTTTAAACAAAGTATATGTCTAATTATAACGGAGGTCAATAACTTAAACGCGACTCAGGACATATAAAATTACGAATTTCGTACGATTTCAAATAATCCGTGTGCAAAAAGACCGCCCCCGAAAGGACAGTCCTTGCTCGACATTTGATGCCATAGGCTCATAAAGAATGGAAATGAGTCCTCTTTTCCCTCATTGGATATGTTGTCATGTATTTGTTCAAAAAAATTCAGGATTGCCCGAAATCCAGGGCAAATTTGGCGTATCCCTCTGCGGTTAATCCTTCATAAAGCAACTCTGAATGGGCTTTGGCGGCATCCGTTGCTTGCGGTGAGGTCAGGAATGTCACGTGCGGGCGGCCCGGCCATGGTGAGAGGGACCAGTGACCGTCTGCTTTGGGCGTCAACGTCTTCATATGCCGCATATATTCGGTCAGCACATGCCGATTTTCATCCGGTGAAGCGAGTACGATTCGTTCCCCACCCGGATTGACCAATGTAGAAGAAAACGCACGATAATTGTTCGTGACAACCAAATAGCTTCGCTGCATATCTATCGGCGCTCCATCCAAGGACATATGAATGATTCTGTGCGCATCCGGTTCCTTCAATATTCCAGCTGCATCATATCTGGCGGGCTGCGTCACATCAATCTGATAGCTGATCCCGTCAATGATATCGAAGTTAAAGCTCGGAAAATCCGAATCAATCAGCGCTTGCTCCTGTTCTGCATAAGGATCAATTTGTCGGAATTGTCCGGCAGACCATTCGAGCCATTCCTGAATTTCTCCCCCGGTCAGTCGGACGACATGCAGCGTGTTTGGAAAATTGTACAGATCGGCGATATGCTTGATCGCCAAAGTCCCCGCCGGAATATCGGTATAATACGAGGGACCATATCTGCCGCCTGTTTTAAAGGGAGCCGCTGCCGACAAAACGGGCAGACCTTCGTACTCACTCCCCTGCATCTGCTGCTTTACATACCAAATTTGCGCGTCGTTCACGAGTTGAACGGAAGCATCGTCCATCACCTGGGCAAAAAAGCTGTTTACTGCCACCATCGTCCGCCCAACAGGTGCGCGAATATAGTCCAGCGTTCCGGCATGCTCTTCCGCAACCACCTGCTGAATGGCAGTATCCGGCTGCACCAGTGCTTGCTTGCGTACGGGATCATACACCGGACGTACCTCCGCAGAAGAGGCAGCCACTTGCCACGCTCCGTCCATAAGGGTCAGGTCCAGATCTATGACACCCAGATGATCTCCCCAAAAGCCCGGCTCTACCGCCGGAATATCATGGATGGTGCCTCGCTCCGCGTCCACACCCGTTTGACCAACAAACGAGGGGCCGGGGAATACTTTATGCGCATGACCAAACAAAATAGCGTCGATCCCTTCTACATTGCTCAGATGCAGCACCGCATTTTCCATATATGGCGTTTCAGGAATATCTTCGAAGCCCGCGTGAGGCATGGCAATAATCAAATCGGCTCCCTCTGCCTTCATTTGCGGAATAAACTGTCTTGCGGTGTCTAGCATATCCTTGACGATGATTTTTCCTTCCAGCCACGCCTTGTCCCATTGCATAATTTGCGGAGGCACAAACCCGATAATCCCCACCTTCAACAAGTGCTTGTCGCCTGCCTCATCCTCCACTGTCTTGTCCAGTATCAGATAAGGTGTAAAGTAATTTCGTTCTTTTTCCACGACTGTATAAATGTTGGCATTGATATAAGGAAACTTGGCTCCTTGAAGGCAAGTCTGTAAATATTCCAATCCATAGTTAAATTCGTGATTTCCAATATTGCCCGCCTCGTACCCTAACAGGTTCATCGCTTTATAGGCAGGATGCACGGCGTTCGGGTTCTGTTGGAGAAGCTGTACAGCATAATCCCCCATCGGATTACCTTGAATAACATCCCCGTTATCCAGCAGCAGGTGGTTAGGTACCTCGGCCCGAGCTGCCTGGATTAGACTGGCTGTTTGCGCAAGACCGTACTGCAACGTTTCCCGATCCGTATAATAATCGTAATTCCACAAGCTGACATGCAGATCGGTCGTAACCATAATGCGAAATTTCACTCTCACAGGACATAGCGTCTGCTGTCGTACCTCTTTATTGATATCTGAAATATCCAATCCTGTTCTCTCCCTCAGCTTCGGTCTTAGAGCTTGAACAAGTCTAACAGGGCACTGTTAAGAGAATGTTAAATGAACAGAAATGAGAGAGCAAAAGATATATTTTACATACTTTTTACCAAAGTCAGGAATGGTTTTTACCCTAAGAGCCGGACTAGCTGTTAAGATTCTGTTTGTCACAGAATTTACAGACTTTTTCAATTTTATCTTCGTTATTACTATTTTAGGGGGAAATTATTTTGTTTAAAAAAGCACTGACCTTGTGCATGACCTTCACACTGGCGGCAGGTCTGGCCGCTTGCAGCTCCAATGCAAGCAATAACAACAGCGCATCCACTCCAGGCACAGATGGCACGAAAAGCGAAAGCACAGCCTATGTTCCTACAGAGTTAAAAGTACAGTTCGTTCCTTCACAAAATGCAGATACGCTCGAAGCCAAAGCCAAGCCGCTCGAAAAGCTGCTGGGCGACAAGCTAGGAATTCCGGTAAAAGTAACCGTGTCTCCTGACTACAACACGATTGTGGAAGCCATGTCCTCCAAACAGGTAGATGTAGGTTTCCTTCCACCGAATGCCTATGTTCTGGCACACGATAACCGTAAAGCGGCTGACTTGCTCCTGCAAGCCCAACGCTACGGTATTGAAGACGGTACAGGCAAGGATACAACTGAAAAAGTAAACTTTTATAAATCCATGATCGTGGTCAAAAAAGATTCTCCGATTCAAAGCCTGGCTGACCTGAAGGGTAAAAAAGTCGGCTGGCAAAATGTAACCTCCTCCGCAGGCTATGTGTATCCCGCAGCAGAGCTGAAGAAAGCTGGCGTGGACCCGGACACGGATGTGCAGGGCGTAACGATCAAAGGCCATGATGCCGCTATTCTGGCGCTACTGAACGGTCAGGTTGATGCTGTAGCTGTTTTCCAGGATGCACGCAACACGGTTAAGAAGGAAATTCCGGATGTATTTGAAAAAACACGTGTCATTCATTACACAGCTAAAATTCCGAATGATACGGTCAGCGTACGTTCCGATATGGATCAAGCGTGGAGAGACAAAATCAGCCAAGCCTTTATAGATATCGCCAAAGACCCTGCGGGCGGCGAAATCATTAAAGAAATTTATACGCATGTAGGCTATGAAAAGGGCGACGATAAAAACTTCGATTCTGTACGTGAATATGCCGAAGCCGTCGGCCAAGCAGTTAAGTAATAGGAGCAAACGCGTAATTGTAATGAAGCAACAGCTACGAAACAGGCATTACGAATGACAGGGCAGCACCGTCCATGTATTCATGGCGGTGTTGTTTTCATTCCACCCCATCGGGGGGAGAAAGTTGGGAGCATATGATCGAATTCCGCAATGTATCGAAAACATACCCGAACGGCACCAAAGGGTTGAACAATATTAATCTGACGATTAAAGAGGGCGAAATGGTCGTCATTGTTGGCTTGTCCGGTGCGGGCAAGTCTACTCTGCTGCGTTCCATTAATCGACTGCATGACATTACCTCCGGCGACATTGTCGTGGACGGCAGGTCTGTCACGTCTGCCGGAAGCAGCGAGCTGCGCCGCATTCGCCGTGATATCGGCATGATTTTTCAGAGCTTCAATCTGGTCAAGCGCTCAACCGTGCTCCGCAACGTACTTTCCGGCCGTGTCGGATATCATTCGACGCTCAGAACCATTCTTGGCCTCTTTCCGAAGGAGGATGTCGAGCTGGCCCTAACGGCACTGGAACGCGTGAACATCCGCGAAAAGGCCTACAGCCGGGCCGATGAGCTGTCCGGCGGTCAACAGCAGCGCGTATCCATCGCCCGCGCTCTGGCGCAGGAGGCCAAGATTATTCTGGCGGACGAGCCTGTCGCATCGCTTGATCCGCTGACCACCCGCCAGGTCATGGACGACCTCCAGCGGATCAATCGTGACATGCAGATTACGACCATCGTCAATCTGCATTTCATTGATCTGGCGCGCGAATACGCGACGCGGATCATTGGATTGCGTGCCGGAGAGGTCGTCTTTGACGGCACGCCGGAGGAAGCTACGGATGACGCTTTTGCGGAAATCTACGGCCGGGCCATCAAGCATGATGAGCTGCTGGGAGTGGGATCATGAAGCCCGACTCCACTGCCCAGCCGCTCTCTTCGCCGTCACCACAAGCCGGACCGCCGCAGCCGCAGCAATCCAAGCCGCCCGCGGGGCCGCCCCTGCCGGGGCGTTACAAGCGTTACGCCACCTGGATGATCTTTATCGTGGTGCTGGTGGCCTGCTCCATTCATACGGATGCTACGCCTTACCAGTTGATCGTCGGCTTGCCGGAGATGGGCAAATTACTTGGCGAAATGTTCCCGCCTGACTGGAGCTACCTGCCCACCATCTGGAAGCCGATGCTGGAAACCATCCAGATTGCCATTGTGGGCACGACGCTGGGTGCGCTGCTGGCTATTCCCGTCGCCCTGCTGTGCGCCTACAATGTCATGCCGCGCAAGCTGATCTCGCTGCCGATGCGCACGATCCTGAACCTCGTGCGGACCGTTCCCGATCTGCTGTTTGCCTCCATCTTTGTGGCGGTGTTCGGCATCGGGCCGTTCGCAGGGATGCTCGCCCTGCTCTTCTTCTCCTTCGGCATCATTGCGAAGCTGACGTTCGAGGCTATTGAAGCCATTGATCCCGGCCCGCTGGAAGCCATGACTGCCGTTGGCGCGAGCCGCATTCAGGTGATTGCCTTCGGTGTCGTACCGCAGGCATTGCCCTATTTTGTGTCCTACTTGCTGTACACCTTTGAGGTCAATGTACGTGCGGCTTCTGTTCTGGGGCTGGTCGGCGCGGGCGGTATCGGCCTGCTGCTCGACCGTTCGCTTGGCCTGTTCCGGTATGACCGGGCAAGTATCATTATTCTACTGACCCTCGTCATCGTTCTGGCGATTGATTACGGCAGTAACCTGCTACGGAGGAAATTATTATGAATGATCCTACGCTTCGCAGACCTGTTGGCTCCCGCCTGCGCCTATGGGCGATAGCTATTCTGCTAATCATTATTTATATTTGGGCTTTCCGTGGGATGCAGTTCGAAGGATTACAGGGGACCGCCAAAAACGTTTCTGTCGCTATATTGGACGGATTCCTTCATCCTGACTGGTCATTCGTTTACATTCCTGAAGGAGAGGACTTGCTACGTGGGCTGCTGGATACGCTGGTTATCTCCGTTCTCGGAACCTTTGTATCCGCATTTGTCTGTCTCCCGTTTGCCTTCTGGGCATCCAGCAACATGACTCGGTTACGCCCCTTGTCGGGCAGCGGTAAATTTGTACTCAGCGTCATTCGGGTATTTCCTGAAATGATCGTCGCGATCCTGTTCATCAAGGCCGTTGGACCCGGCTCATTCGCGGGTGTGCTTGCCCTCGGTATTCACTCCATCGGCATGCTGGCGAAGCTTTTTTCAGAAACGATCGAAAGCGTCGATCACGGGCCGCAGGAAGCCTTGATCGCCTGTGGTGCCAACCGTTTGCAGGTGATTTTCTTCGCCGTACTGCCGCAGGTGATTCCACAGTTCCTTTCCTATTCGCTCTACCGTTTTGAAATTAACATTCGTTCCGCAACCACGCTCGGTCTGGTCGGTGCAGGCGGTATCGGTACTCCTCTGCTGTTTGCGCTCCAAATGCGCAACTGGAACCGCGTAGGTGTCATTTTGCTGGGCATTGTGATCCTGATCATATTAACGGATTTAATTTCCGGCTGGCTGCGCAAGCGGATTGTATAATCGACAAGATTGAAAATGCCAAAAAAGCCTCTCCTGTGTAAAAGGGACAACATTACGCTCCCGTTACGCAGAAGAGGCTTTTTAGATTCAGCAAATGGTCGCCACCTCGTCCATCACCCGTCGGATTTCCTCTGCCGTATTGTAAAAATGCGGAGCCAAGCGAATCACATCCTTCCGTGCCGAAACGATAATATTTTGGCTTCTCAAACGGCTCTCAACCGCCGATGCATCGGCAACCTCAACAGCGATAAAACCAGGTAAAGCGCCCTCCCCGGAAGGCAAGCGTATGCTTAACCCTTTGCGGCGTCCATACTCCATAGAAAATTCCAACAATTCGCTCATATACGCCTGAATATCCGTGACTCCGATTTCCAGCAGCAGCTTTAAGGCTGCATTGGCGGCAAAGATACTAATGAATGAAGGCAATCCCGTCTCGAAGCGTCGGGCTCCTGCCGCCGGGACCGGGCGTGCAATATCAAACCGGGAAGCGGATTCCTGTCCAAGCCAGCCGGTAAGTTTGGGCTTGAAGCGATCTATCCAATCGTTGCTCACATAAAGAAAAGCAACTCCCGGAATCCCCAGCATATATTTGCGGGCACCCGCCACCAGAATATCCACGCCCATCGCTTTTACATCCATAGGTATGATTCCCGCAGACTGATAGGCATCCACGAACAGCACCGCCTGATTTCGGTGAGTCACATCCGCCATGGATTTTAGATCTTGCTGGAATCCGTTGGAATAGTTCACATGGGACACCATAATGAGCGCTGTATTTTCGGTAATTTGTTCTTCATACTGCTCTAAAGTAACCTCACCATGAATGGAGGGGATACAACGAATGTGATCACGAAACCTGTCCTGTGCTTGCCAGATGTGCCCAACCGTCGGAAAGTCAGTATCTGCGTACACAATGCCTTCTTTTCCCGATACAAAAGGAAGTGCAGTTGCCACCCCGGCAATCGCCTCAGAGGCTGAGGATATAACTGCAATCTCGCCTGGCTCTGCCCCGATCAGTTTGGCAAAATGTCCTCTGGCTTCCTCCAGCCGTGCCATAGACAAGTCGCCGTTATGCCCGTGTTGCAGCAAACTTCGATGGTATTCCTCAATTGCGGCAGATACCGGCCTTGATATGGCTCCTTGGGAGCAGCTCCCTAGATGAATATGAGAGGACAGCACCGGAAACAGCTGACGGTAGGACTGAAACGGATGTTTCATAATTCCCTTCGCTCCTCTTGGGCACAGCTACGTGCCTTGATATGATCATTTTATTATCCATATAAGTCATCTTAGAACAAGGGCCTCCCTTCCCATCTTATCGCCAAACATCGACGATAGACGCGAAGAGAAACCCTGTGAAATCAAGTACGTTCCTGCGTTTCATTAATGAACCCGTTTGCGCCCAAACCAGCTTTTAAGCACCAAGGTAGCGAGAGCCAGTAACAACAGCAGTGAAGCCACCGCAAAGGATGCCGAGAACTGATATTCGTTATACAAAATTTCCACATGCAGCGGCAATGTATTCGTCTCTCCACGGATATGTCCCGAGACGACGGACACCGCCCCGAATTCACCCATGGCTCTCGCATTACACAAAATAATCCCATACAGTAGGCCCCACTTGATGTTCGGCAGCGTCACCTTCCAGAAAATACGCCAGCCGCGTGCGCCCAGCATGACAGCGGCTTCTTCTTCCTGCTGTCCCTGATCCTCCATCATTGGAATAAGTTCTCGCGCCACAAAAGGAAAGGTGATGAACAGCGTCGCCAAAATAATGCCCGGCAAGGCAAAAATAATTTTGATATCATGCTCGTCCAGCCACGGCCCAAGCCAGCCCTGTGCGCCGAATACCAGCACATACATCAATCCACCGACGACAGGAGAGATGGCAAAGGGCAAATCAATCAGGGTGACCAGCAAGCCCTTACCACGAAATTGAAACTTTGTAATCAGCCAAGCGGCCGCTACGCCAAATACCGTATTCAGAGGTACCGTTATGGCTGCCACCAGCAGCGTCAGCCGCAGCGCCGACATGGCATCGGGGTCGCGTAACGCTTCAACGTATACGCCCCAGCCCTGCTTGAGCGCTTCGGTAAGTACGACGATCAGCGGCAGTACCAGCACCCACAGCAAAGCCAGAAAAGCGGCACCGATCAGCGTCCACTTCACCCAAGGGGCTTCGGTTGTAGCCCTGTTGGGCGGTGCAGATGAAGGCACAGGTGCATGGGTAAGCTCCTGTCCGGTTATCGCTTGTGACATGATGTTTCTTCCTCCTTAAATAGCGGATGTACCGCTATCGTATGAATCAAACACATACTGTCCTGCGTGATAACGTTAGATGGTACGGCGCCGCGACCAGCGCTGAATGCTGTTAATCACCAGTAGCAGCAGGAATGAAATGACCAACAGCATCAAGGCTACCGCCGTAGCTCCTGCATAGTCATTTTGCTCCAGCTTGGACATAATGAGCAGCGGAGCGATCTCGGTCTTCATCGGCATATTGCCGGAAATGAAGACGACTGAGCCGTACTCCCCGATGCCACGGGCAAAGGCAAGCGCAAAGCCCGTCAGCAGCGGCGGCACGAGCTCCGGCACAATAACGCTGCGGAAGGTGCGCCATCTGCTGGCTCCCAGCGTAGCAGCGACCTCCTCCTCGTCCTTGTCCAGTTCCTCCAGCACCGGCTGGACCGTCCGCACGACGAACGGGATGCCGATAAACATCAGCGCGAGCGTAATGCCCGTCTGCGAATATGCCATCTTCCAGCCAAGCGGTTCGAACAACGAACCGATCCAGCCATTTTGCGCATAGAGAGCTGTCAAGGCAACACCCGCAACCGCCGTGGGCAAAGCAAAGGGCAGATCAATCACCGCATCAAAAATCCGTTTTCCCGGAAACTCATAACGCACCAGCACCCAGGCGATCAGCAAGCCGAGGAATAGATCGATCAGCGCCGCAGCCGCAGCGCACAAAAAGCTTACCTTGTAAGAAGCCAGTACCCTGACGTCAGTCGCCACATCCCAAAACTTCTCCCACGTCAGTCCGGTTGAGTTCAGAAGCAGCGCCGATAAAGGCACCAGCACCACCAGACTGAGGTACAGCACACTATATCCCATCGTTAACCCGAACCCGGGAAGTACGCGTTTTCGGGTGACTTGCACTTGACTCATGTTCTGTCCATCCCTCTCTGAAATCCATTAACTTCCAGGTACATAAATTTGGTCAAAGATGCCCTTGTCGCTAAAATGCTTTTGCTGCGTCTCCTTCCACGTTCCGAATACATCCTTCAAGGTCACCAGCTCCAGCTTGGGAAATTGATCCTTGAACTTCGCCTTTACACTATCCAGCGTTGGACGATAATAGTTCTCGGCAGCAATGGTTTGCCCCTCTTCGCTGTACAAATATTTCAAGTACGCATCTGCTACCTCGCGTGTACCTTTTTTATCCACAACCTTATCGACCACTGCTACCGGAGGCTCGGCCAAAATGCTGATCGACGGATACACGATATCGAATTTATCCGTACCCAGCTCCTTCACGGAAAGCAGCGCTTCATTCTCCCAAGCGATCAGCACGTCACCAATCTCGCGCTCCACAAAGGTCGTTGTCGCTCCACGCGCTCCGCTGTCCAGTACCGGCACATGCTTGTATAGCTCCTGTACAAACTGCTGGGCTTTAGCTTCATCGTTATTATTTTTCTTGAGCGCATAGGCCCATGCCGCAAGGTAGTTCCAGCGGGCCCCACCTGACGTCTTGGGGTTCGGCGTAATGACCTGCACATCACCCCGGATCAGATCGTCCCAGTCCTTAATTCCTTTCGGATTGCCCTTACGCACCAGCAACACGATGGTTGAAGTGTATGGAGAACTGTTATGCTCATATTTATTTTGCCATCCTTCTTTAATCAGCCCTTTTTCCTGTAACGCATCAATATCGTAGCCCAGAGCCAGGGTAACTACGTCCGCATCCAGCCCATCCTGCACAGAACGGCTTTGCTTGCCAGACCCTCCATGAGATTGCTTAATCGTAACCTTCTGCCCTTTCTCCTTCTCCCAGTGGGCGGCAAACGCCTTGTTATACGCCTCATACAGCTCACGGGTCGGGTCATAAGAAACATTGAGCAGCTCCACATCCTTGGAACCCGCAGCAGAGCTGCCATTCGCCTGTGTTTCTCCTTTGCTTGCTCCGCAAGCACTTAACGTCAACGTCAAAACCACTGATAGCCCAAGAATAAGTCCACTTTTCCATTTCCCTTTCATCAAAACCCTCCTAATTCTATGTAATTAATAAAAACAAATTCATTTACGCCTGTTATTGACAGACGTATTCAAAAAAAAGAGCGGAGAATTCCCTGATGCAGCCCTGATAGGTCAAACCTGTCGCTTGGACAAGTGTCTGCCTGCTGTTCCTAGAGGTTCTCCGCCATAATGGCGAAATCATACTTTAATTCTTTAATTCCTACCTGTTTAATGAGTTATGTAGATATAATACGAGAGTTTATGAGCGTTGTCAAACCTTTTTTTGGCATGGATGATCTGTGCTTCGCTAGCTTGAGGGGATAAGAGGGGATAAAAAGTCAGGAACATTCGAATGTTCCCGACTGCTTACAAACTATTTTCATACACGAGGAACTGCTTAATTGGCGACCGTTTCAAGATTGACCGAAAAAACTCCAAAAAGCTTCGGATTGTCTGTAGCTCTTCTCAACCACAACTCGCCCGAGCCAACCATGACCCCCTGATAATTGACAAACAAGTCGTCTGTCTTTTGATTCACCAATGCTTGACGAATGGCGTCCGTAAAAATCTGATCGTACTTGGCAATGAACTCTTTCTTATTCGGAATGGTTAGTGCCTTTTCGCTGTCGTTGACGCGCAGAGGGTAGAAAATGTAATTGGCCACCTTTTCCTTGTCATTGTCGGCAACAGCCTTCTGCAACGCTTTGAACGTGTTCAAAAATGCCTTAGGGTCCTGAATACCTGCTGCCTCAAAAGGATTGTGGGATGGATTGGCGGATTTTGGGGAGGAAGAAACATCCGATGAAGTAGCCGGGGCCGATGGACTTGGCTTTTCCGCGTCATTTCCGTTGTTTTCCGCACTATCGCTCTCTTTCGCGACTTTTTCATTTGGGGCTGAGCCACTACGATCCGCATTAGCTCTATGCTCTATCGCACTTGTATTGCTTCCGGTCTCGACAGTTTCAGCATTCTTATCCTGGCCGCAGCCAGCGAGAGCTACAAATGTAAGTGCAAGTAAAATGGCTGTGAGTGACAGCCTCCGTGACATTTTCTGATTACCGTATTCTTGGTTTTTGGGCACAACGGGTCATCCTTTCTGCTTCTGCTTTCTGCTCTGACCTATTCTGTTCATTAAGTCTTCAACCGTTCTATTGTAACATAAGTAGGCTAATGACCGCATGTCGTGCCCATATGGAAGGGGCTTACAGCGTAATATACGCGAAGGTTTTCACTGATCCTTTGGAGCCATCATCCGTATTTACATCCAAAATCAGCTCAGTTGTGGAATCCTTCGTTGCTTCATTTTGTTCCTCCGGCTTTACCAACAACAGATCATGCCGTTCTCCCGGCTGCAACGTTCGGCTGGAAAATCCATCTGTCTGACCTGACAAGCCTGACGTACCCGCGCTTTTAAGCTTATATCGTATAGGTTGCTTCCCTGTATTCTTGATGCTGATATACAGCTTCCGTCCCTCTTCAAATGTAAAGTTCGTATGAGCAGGCCCCTCAAATTGCATCTCCTGATCATGTACAATGCGTTTCGCTGCGCTTCCTTGCTCATTCTGCGTACTAAGCGGAACCGTCGAATGACTCTGATTTACTTCTGTAATCGTTGATGTCGGGACGCTCATACTGGCAAAAGTGGCATACCCCACAATTGCCCCTGCGACCCCCATCCAAGCCCACTTATCTACCATTTCATTTCCTCCTTCATAGAACTATGCTGAATCCTAAACGATATAAGCCATTTTCCATACCATTTAGTCGTCGCCGTGATTACACAGATGGAACGGCTTATCCTCCACAAGAAAACGATCCAGCCAGGTCATTTTGAATATAAAATCGGGGGCAGATCCAATCAATCCGTTCACAACATTTAAGGAGCGCAGATTTTTCAGATTTTGTATTTCAGGGGGCAGTGTACGAATTCCGCTATATTGAATATCAAGATACTCCAACTGCTGTAGCTCTCCTATCTCTGGCGGCAAATGCCGGAATGACAACTCATCCTTGGGAATCACCTTGTAATCCGGTGCTGGACGGTCATAGCTCCCACAAGCGATACTCAAGCTTTTGAGTCGTGTTAGCTTGGCAATGTTGGCTGGTAGCTCTTCCAGATCCGCTACTTGTATCGTCAGTGACTCCAACGAATCTAACTCAAATAAAGCGGGCGAAAGTGTCCAGATGTCCTGCTCGAAAATAGTGAGATGCTTCAATAAACGTAATTCCCTGATCCGTTCCGGTATCTCCGTCAAAGCAAACCCCATCAACTCCAACCGATCTGGCTGATGCCGGATGGCATCGTTCAGAAAAGCATCTATATTCTGATGCTCAGGCTTGTGAATGAACACACCGGGGATAAGCTCCTCCAATGCAGCGGCCTCTTCTCTACCCATGTTCAGTCTGCCTATTCGCTCGTGAGCAATGTTAATGATCCAATCCTCTCCTTCGGCATTCTGGAAACACAAATCCTCAGGTACTTTCGGATGCATCCAGGAAAACAGGCTGGACGCTGCTCGCTTTAACAGCTCTCCCGCCTCCGGCGTACATTGGTATCGATAGAACGTTCCTTGTGTATAAGCTATAGCATGTTTTCTTCTCATTTCCTCATAGGAATGCGTCGACAGCAAAAATGGATTCAATTGCTGTAACAGTTCCTTGAACATGATAGTCGTATCGAAATCAATATCCATGTCCTCAGTCTCCCATTCATGTACGCCTAGCATAAAAGTGTCCGCTCGTTCTATAGCATAATCAATCAGCCGTTCATAGGCCGTTCCCCGGACATCGCTGTATAATTCGAACATATCTCTCCCCCTCTATGATGCCCTTCTGCCTTACTATACAAAAAACCGGACTCATATCTATTATGAGTCCGGCTGTCATATTTTTCAAACTTGTATTTTACTCTGTCACCGTTCCGTAGATCAGTACGGGAGCTTCGGCGTGATCCGCAATACGGATGTTCGCGTAGATTTTCTCCAGCACTTGGGCTACATCTTCACGGTTCGCATGGATGGTAACCAATGAATCGCCCACTTTTACAGCATCGCCGACCTTTTTATTCAGCATCAGGCCGACAGCCAGATCGATCTCGGATTCCTTGGTTGCGCGTCCTGCTCCAAGCAGCATCGCAGCGGTACCGATTTCGTCAGCCACGATTTCAGCCACCAAACCATCCTGCTTCGCAGGCACTTCGATGAGATACTGTGCTTGTGGCAAGCGTTCCGGATGATCCACAACCGAAGCGTCACCGCCCTGGTTTGCAATAAACTCTTTGAATTTCTCCAGTGCTTTGCCGTTGTGAATGACTTCTTTGAGCTTCTCTTCGGCGTCTTCAAGGGAATTGGCTTTGCCAGCCAAAAATACCATCTGACTGCCCAAGGCCATACACAGCTCTTCCAGATCCTTTGGTCCTTGACCGCGCAGTGTATCAATCGCTTCTTTGACTTCCAGCGAGTTACCAATGGCAAGACCCAGCGGCTGACTCATATCGGAAATGACAGCCATCGTTTTGCGGCCGACATTGTTACCGATGCTTACCATCGCATGTGCCAGTTCTTTGGCATCATCGACGGTTTTCATGAACGCACCTGCACCTGTCTTCACATCGAGTACGATGGCATCAGAACCGGCAGCGATTTTTTTACTCATAATCGAGCTGGCAATCAGCGGAATCGAGTTTACTGTAGCGGTAACATCACGCAGCGCATACAGCTTCTTGTCCGCAGGTGTTAGGTTGCCACTTTGTCCGATGACCGCAATTTTACTGCGATTGACCAGATCCACGAATTCGTCTTTACTGATTTCTACGTGGAAGCCTGCAATAGCCTCCAGCTTGTCAATCGTTCCTCCGGTATGTCCGAGGCCGCGACCTGACATTTTCGCTACCGGAATATCCAAAGCCGCTACGAGCGGAGCCAGCACCAGCGTTGTCGTATCACCCACGCCGCCAGTGGAGTGCTTATCGACCTTCACGCCTTCAATTGCAGACAAGTCAATCGTATCCCCTGAATGAACCATCGCCATCGTCAGATCGGCGCGTTCGCGTTCAGTCATATCCTTGAAGAAAATGGACATCGCTAACGCACTCACCTGATAGTCAGGAATTTCCCCCTGCGTGTAGCCTTGGATAATAAAATTAATTTCCTCAGTTGTCAGTTCTTTTCCATCACGCTTTTTCTCGATCAAGTCTACCATTCTCATATGTCATTTCTCCTCACTGTGCGTATGATCGTTTACAGGGATATTGCTGTATCCAGGGCAACTTCCATCATTTCTTTAAAGGTCGTTTGCCGTTCTTCCGCTGTCGTTTCCTCACCTGTCAGCAAATGATCGCTTACCGTCAGAATCGTCAACGCGTTTACGCCAAATTTGGCTGCCAGCGTGTATAATGCCGAAGTCTCCATCTCCACACCCAGTACGCCGTATTCCATCAGCTTTTGTGTAATTGATTTGTCATCACGATAAAAGCTGTCCGAGCTGAACACGTTACCGACATGCATCTTCAAGCCCTTGGCAACACCGCGATCATAAGCGCCCTTTAATAAAGGGAAGCTGGCAATCGGCGAATAGTCGTAGCCGCCAAAAATATGGCGGTTCATGCCGGAATCCGTGCAGGAAGCCTGTGCCAAAATAACGTCACGAACATGCACATGCTCCTTCATCCCGCCGCATGTACCTACGCGGAACAAGTTTTTCACACCGTACTCGCTAATCAGCTCGTTGACATAAATACTGATGGACGGCAGTCCCATTCCGGTTCCCTGTACAGACAGGCGTTTGCCCTGATACGTTCCCGTAAATCCGAGCATTCCGCGCACCTCGTTGTAGCATGTTACATCTTCCAGATACGTTTCAGCAATAAACTTCGCCCGCAGCGGGTCTCCTGGCAGCAAAATCGTTTCTGCAATCTCTCCAGGCTTGGCTCCAATGTGTACACTCATGTTTTTATTCCTCCGTCCCATTTGTCCATGCTTATATCGTTATTTATATCGTTACTTATTTATCTTCCTTGTAATCTTGCTTGCGTCCTGACTATTGAAGTTCTGCCAAAAAGCTCGTTCCGTGTTCAGGCAGCTTCACACCAAAGTTATCCGCTACCGTCGCTCCGATATCCGCAAACGTTTTACGTATCGCAAGCTCCTTGCCTCCAGCTGCAAAACGAGGGGAATATACCAAGAGAGGCACATATTCACGTGTATGATCCGTTCCCCGATACGTCGGGTCATTCCCATGGTCTGCGGTGATGATCAACAGATCCTCATCCGTCATTTTAGCGAATACCTCTGGTAGACGGGCATCATAATCGTCCAAAGCCTGACCGTATCCCTGCGGATCACGGCGGTGACCGTATACAGCATCAAAGTCGACCAGATTCAAGAAGCTTAATCCGGTAAAATCTTCATCCAGCGTAGCCACCAGCTTATCCATACCGTCCATATTAGACACGGTGCGCACTGCTTTTGTCACACCCTCGCCGTCATAAATGTCGGAGATTTTACCCAATGCGATCACATCCAGACCTGCATCCTTCAGCTCGTTCATCGTGGTACGACCAAACGGCTTGAGCGCATAATCATGGCGATTGGAGGTGCGGGAGAAGTTACCGGCCTCTCCTACGAACGGACGCGCAATAATCCGGCCCAGCATGTATGGATCTTCCAGCGTGATTTTACGACAAAACTCGCAAATCTCATAAAGCTCCTTTAAAGGTAAAACTTCCTCATGCGCCGCAATTTGCAGCACCGAATCCGCCGATGTATAGATGATGAGCGCTCCTGTCTTCACATGCTCCTCGCCCAGCTCATCCATGATTTCCGTTCCGCTGGCAGGCTTGTTGCCAATGACTTTGCGGCCCGAATGCTCCTCAATGCGCTGAATCAGCTCATCTGGAAAACCATCGGGGAATACGCGGAAAGGAACCGCAATATTCAAGCCCATAATTTCCCAATGTCCGGTCATTGTATCCTTTCCGTTGGACGCTTCCTGCATTTTAGTGTAATACGCGAGCGGCTTCTCAGCGGCTTGCACCCCTTCAATAGGACGAATGTTGGACAGACCAAGCTTACCCATATTGGGCATGTTCAGACCGCCACGTTCGCGGGCAATATGACCCAGTGTATCTACATCGTAATCATCAAACTGGGCAGCATCCGGCGCTTCGCCGATCCCCACAGAGTCCATGACAACCAAGTGAATCCGTTTGAATTTAGACATGATGAAATTCCTTTCCTAACTCGCTGTTTTTTTTACAAAAACAACCCTGCAATAATTGCCGACAGCACGCTAACCAGCGTCGCGCCGTACAACAGCTTCAGACCAAAGCGGGCCACCACATTCCCCTGCTTCTCATGCAGACCCTTCACAGCCCCGGAAATAATACCGATGGACGAGAAGTTTGCAAAAGATACGAGGAATACCGATACGATCCCGACCGTGCGCTCCGACAAGCCCGTTTGCTTGGTCAGATCCAGCATCGCCACAAATTCATTAGACACGAGCTTGGTGGCCATAATACTGCCTGCTTGAACCGCTTCGCTCCATGGAATACCCATGACAAAAGCGATAGGCGCAAACACATAGCCAAGCAATGATTGGAAGCTTATTCCAAGCGCCCAAGAGAAAATTCCGTTAACCATGGCAATCAGCGCCACAAAACCGATCAGCATCGCAGCTACCGTAATAGCGACTTTGAAACCGTCCATAATATACTCCCCGAGCATTTCGAAGAAGGACTGCTTCTCTTCATCCTGAACCTCCAGCAAATCATCTTCCTTCTCAATCTTGTACGGATTAATGATCGAAGAGATAATAAAGCCGCCGAACAGGTTCAATACCAAAGCGGTAACCACATATTTGGGGTTCAACATTTGCATGTACGCCCCCACAATCGACATAGACACCGTAGACATCGCAGACGCACACAGCGTATACAGTCGATGCTTTGGCAGGAAACCAATTTGCTTTTTAACGGAAATAAACACCTCGGATTGACCCAGAATAGCGGAAGCTACAGCGTTGTAAGATTCCAGTTTACCCATTCCGTTTACTTTGCTCAAGACAAGCCCGATATATTTAATAATAAAAGGTAACACTTTTACATATTGCAAAATCCCAATCAGCGCGGATATGAACACGATCGGTAGCAGTACACCGATAAAGAACGGCGCAGCTCCTTCATTCGCAATCCCGCCGAATACAAAGTTAATTCCTTCCATAGCATATCCAATCAGACCATTAAACCCTTTTGCAAAACCTTTGACCAGAATTTCACCAATCTCTGTATACAGCAATACAAAAGCCAGCACCGCCTGTAAAACAACCATAACGACCAGCGGACGATACCTGATTTTATGTTTGTCACTGCTGGCAACGTAAGTAAGTGCAAATACAACGATCAGCCCCAACAGAGCGATTACATATTTCATTTTAATTTCCCCCTTATTACATTAAGCGCTTACATTACCTATAAAAAGAATGCGCCCCGAAAGAGGCATTCTTTTTTTTATTTCCCCAGATCAGCAGGACGAAAAGCACCCGGCAGTAGTTGGTCCACCGTCCACTCTTCCGTGTTGCCATGAAGGTTGGTCAGATACACTTTGGTATCTGGTTGAGCAAATTCGGAAATCACCTGACGACAGGCTCCGCATGGAGACACAGGTCCTGCCGTATCTGCTACAATCGCAATGGCATCAATTTTACGACAGCCTTCAGATACCATTTTAAAAATCGCTGTCCGTTCCGCACAATTGCATAAGCCGTAGGAGGCATTTTCTACATTACATCCGCGATAAACCGTGCCATCGCTTCCGAGAACCGCAGCACCGACCTGAAAATTTGAATACGGAATATATGCCTGTTTACGCGCCTCAAGCGCTTCCTGAATCAATTGATCCTTCATCGCGAATCCCTCCATGACTTTAAGATGATCTTAGTAGGAAGATGTAGACTGCTGGCCCTCGATGATTGTCACACCGGAACTTGCACCGATACGGCTTGCGCCCGCTTCTACTAATTTCTGTACGTCCTCCAGACTGCGTACGCCGCCGGAAGCCTTAACACCAATCTCAGGTCCTACGGTTTTGCGCATCAAAGCCACATCTTCCGCAGTTGCTCCGCCAGTAGAGAAGCCTGTCGACGTTTTCACGAAATTCGCTCCCGCTTTCACGGACAACTCAGAAGCCAGTACCTTTTCTTCATCTGTCAGCAAGCATGCTTCAATAATTACTTTTACCAGTGTACCTGCGGCTGCTTCCACGACTGCACGGATGTCCTGCTCAACGAGCTGTAAATCACGTGCCTTCAAAGCGCCTATATTAATAACCATATCAACCTCAGTTGCACCGTTGGCAATAGCATCCTTCGTTTCGAACGCTTTCGTTGCCGTCGTATTGGCTCCCAGCGGGAAACCGATAACGGTACAAATGTTCACGCCTGTTCCTGTCAGTTGCTCTGCGGAGTAAGCTACCCAGGCCGGGTTCACACATACGGAAGCAAACTGATATTTCTTCGCCTCAGCGGTCAATTTTGTAATTTCATCCTTCGTCGCGTCTGCACGCAACAACGTATGGTCGATCAATCCTGCAATGTTCATTCTCTAAACGCTCCTTCATTAGAGAGATCGTATTAGGACCAATGTCCTTTACTTCTCTGTGATAAGACCATCATAGCACGACATTGAACATATGTAAAACACATTTTGAAATTATGTTCAAGCCTGCACATGAGACGGTACCTACAGTCCACTTAGCTTATACAGTCTCACGCCGAACCAAATGTCTACTGTAAAAGTGCCTGTGCCGTAAACTGATCCGTCACTAAAATATTGGCATACTTACCAAGCAGCGATGCCCGGATGGCCTCCACTTTGCGCTGTCCTCCGGCAACGAGAATCGCCTTCTCCTTCTTGCGCAAATCAGGCAAATCAATGCCGACGGTACGACTGTTAATTTCCTGACTACATATATTGCCCTCATCATCAAAAAAACGTGAGCAAATATCGCCCTTGCCGATTTTTTGCAGCAGCTTCTGCTCCTCATGGTTAAAATAGCCCAATCTGAACAACAGCGCATCCTCTTTGACCGTCCCCACCGTAAACACGGCAATGTTCGCCTGCTTGCCAAGCTCAATGATACGCTGGATGTGCCGATCCTCCTCGACCATTTTCTTGACGGCGTGGCTGTCAAAAATCACAGGCAGCGGCAAATACCGTGCAATCGTGTGAAAGGCTTCCGCGAACAAATTCACCGTCTCCACGGCATACGTGTTGACATGCGAATGGCTTACGCCTCCTTTGAGCTGGACGACCTCGACGCCCTTCACCTGCTTTTGCTGGAGATGAAGCGCCACCGCATGCATCGTCGTTCCCCACGTCACTCCAATAATATCTGCATCTTGTACCGTTTCATGCAAATAATCGGCAGCTTTTTTGCTAATATGCTTCTTGATCTCCTGATATTCATTTAACGGCGAATAGCAGACCAGAACGGTATCCAGCCCGTATTTCTTCTTGACCTGCTCTCCGAGCTCATCCATATCCTCCATCGGATCCACAATACTGATTCTCACATAACCCTGTTCCTTGGCAGCTTGAAGCAACCGCGATACCGTGGGACGCGAAACCCCGAGTCTGACTGCAATTTCTTGCTGGCTATAGTCGTTCAGATAGTATAATCTGGCTGCTTCGATACTTAGACGCTGCTTTTCATGATCCATTCTACCTCAACCCGCTTATCTTAAAATGTAGTGCCACCGGATACGATACCTTGGCCATTTGGAAGATTTAACTGCTATTTTGTGATATTCTGTGAATAGAACCTGGCTACATAGCACCTTCAACTTTATCTTTCCATTTGTTAAAACGCAATAGTTACCCCATTTTACCGTCACTTCACAGCCTGTGGTAGTCTTATCTGAAATGTAAGGAGAATTGGCCTATGTCCGAATTTATTGTGTGCAAACTGGCGAGCAAAACGTTCGCTTTAAACTTTGTAGAAGTGGAAGAAGTCATGAATGCCCGGAAAGGAACACCGCTTCCTTTTTCCGAGCCATGGCATGAAGGAATGGTCACCATTCGCGGCGATGTATTTACGATCCTGAATTTGCGCAAAAAACTGCTGCTCCCCGCTTCAAGCGAGTCCTCTGAGGATAAAATGATTTTGCTCAGCCGGGCAAAAATTGCTCTGCTCGTCGATCAGGTGGAAGATACCGCTTCCGACCTGGACAACCAGTTGAAAAGCAACGAGGAAGAGTGGCAACGCGAGCTATTTCCTACCGTACTGGAGCATCAGGGTGCTCTCGTTCCGGTTATCGATATGGACGCTTTTCTCGCTTCTACCAAGACGAATTAAGCGTATTGATGTAAAATACCACCCAAAGCTTGAGCCGTCTCGCGCTCATCTTTTGGGTGGTATTTTGCGTTAAGGGGCGTGAAACCTGCCGCTATCCCTCTATACGGTCCCTTGTCCTTCTTTCATGTGGACCAGCGAGTTCAACTGTTCCAGCAGCGTATTCCCGCCGGTCAGTGAAATGGTACCAATCTTCTCGCAGATTTTTTCCAGAAACTCCAACTCTTTGAGACGGTAGAGGGTGGCATTTTCGTCCATCAGCTTGGCGGTATTCAGCAGACTGCGAGTGGACGCTGTTTCTTCGCGCCGTGTGATAAGATTGGCTTGAGCCTTTTTCTCTGCCAGCAGCACCGTGTTCAAAATATCCTTGATATCTCCCGGCAAAATAATATCCTTCACCCCTGCCGACGTAAAAGCGACCCCATATTCGCCGCTTTGCTCATTCAGTCGGGTCAAGACATATTCCGCAATTTCCTGCTTCATTTTCAGCAAATCATCCAGCTTCATCGTTCCGACATACTCACGCAGCACCAGTTGAAGCATAATGTACATTTGCTCCTCGAATGCCCGAAATTCCAGCGCCCGCAGCGGGTCAACCATGCGGTACTGACAGACGAAGTTCAGGCGCAGTGTGATTTTGTCCTCTGTCATAATTTCTTGCCCCATCAGGTCCATCTGCTGCTGACGCAAATCTATCGTTCTGATCTCCGTGTTCACCGCCGACATCCAGAAATAATATTTACCCGGCTTCAGCTCGCCTTGCAGCACGTTATCATAATACAGGAAGCCCAGCTCATAGCTTGCCACCTGAAGCGCCTTCCAGTAGCCCTGTGTCTTGGCCAAAAAGGCTTGACCCAACGCCTTGTCAATCGCAGGCTGCCGGGTATCGGCATGAACAAAACGATGCTCCTTGAGCATATTCCAGAAGACATATTTCCCTGCTGGCAGCAGCTCCACGAACCGATTATCCTCATAATGCAGCACATATTCATAATCCTCTACATCGACGACGGTCAATTGCTCCAGTAGAACGGAATCCGTCAAAAACAAACGAATATCATGATCCTGTACAAAAAATGGTTCGGCAACATTTAAAATTTCAACCGTTTCCTGCTGAAATGTCTTCATTACGTAAGTTCCCGGCAGCAGCAGCTTGTGATAGCTTCCCTTTGTAAACAACAGTCCGCGCTCATCCGATTTAATCGTTATTTTCTTAAACATCGTATCACTCCTAGTATTTAAAATCCTCAGCTTAAAAGTGTGCTTTTTTCTACGTGTGGCGGCTCCGCAGTCCATTTGATCTTCCGATCGCTGTTGCCCGCCTTAAAATCAACATACTTTTAAAATGAGGATTCTTCATTTTTATTCGTTGTAGTAGGGGTAGTGACCCTTGCAGAGCATCCCTTCGGGGTGGCGGGCGGGGCCAAGCTTAAGGTGAAAGGAAGGTGCCGCCTGTTCCCGTGTTGCGAGGATGGAATTCATCAGTCCAATATCAACTGTGAATTCGCACTCCCGAAGCCTCGGGGCCTGTCGGCGCTTGCTCTCTCCGGTATCCGCTGACCGCATAGCCACCTCCCCGTCTCTGTCATGTGGACCAGACATGGGATACTCATTAGGGTCTTTGTAGTGGTTTTTTTCGATTTTTTTGAATACTCTACCATGAGTCGCTTGGAAGGCGATTGGGATTCGAACCCATTTGGTGGATACATCAGATTTACAGGATACCTCACCCGATCAGGCAGGCACTGCGGGACCATTTGAAATCCTCACCTCGGTAATATCTTTCTGTATCAGCCTTTATCATTATCACGCACACCCGCACTCACGAACATGGCGAAAGTATTACGACTCCATAAAAAGTAAATAAGACACACTGTAAACCGAACTGATTTTTTACAATTAATTGGTTATAATCCATGCGGATAATGGAAAAATTGCATTGACACATGTTAATATTTGGACAATAATTTGAGGTGTAATTATAAAATTTGGATTTTTTGTACGAAGGGTGGTTATGACTTGGAACATACACCTACGATTTTAGCGGAGCTGGAAGATTATCTAAAGCAAAATGACTTGACTGTAGCAGAATTAGCAGATCGTTCAGGCGTACATCAAAGGACGCTTAATACTTGGATTACTAAGCATCGCCCTGTGGCAATACATCAAGTGGATCGAATCACGCTGGCTATGGGATTGCCAGAAGGTTATTTTCACGAACGATACATAGATCATTACATCATCGAACGTTCCCCGGATTGGCGGCGAATTGAACCGGTATTGTATCGCTGTGCTGAACTGGATAAGCTGGAAGCGATTCAGCGTATAGTTGGACACATCATGGACAACCTGCTCTATTCCCCGAAGCTGTTTGATGCAGCAGAAACATTATTCGCACAAGGTCGACGTGCTGCTGCGCTGTTCCTCTATAAAGGAGTTGCAGAGGCCGAGAAGTACCAGCACTCTGAACGCTTGGCCATCTGTCAGTATCGACTGTTTACGATTCAAGTTGGAGACGATAAGAATCAAAATCTCAAGGCAGCTACTCGATTTGAACCCTTTGTCGAACGTTTGGACGAGATAGAGCAACTGGACGCGCTAAAAGATTTGGCGAACGTGTATCGTTCTTTAGATGAATGGGACATGCTTTATGAAACGGCTCAGATCATGAGAGGAAAAGCGGAAATTCAATATACACTGAAACATCAGCAGAAAAATCGGAAGCGTGAAGATCGGGTTAAGCAGTTGAGTCGTCCCATGTTTGTGTACATTGCCTATGCCGACTTATTGTGTGCGAGTACTTGTGAAGCCAAAGGTGATTATGAGCAAGCCCTACAATTTACTTACGCCTATACCGATTTAGACTGGGTCATAGAGACGGAAGAAAATACCTTGCATTGGGTCAGCTTGTTCAAGCATTGGGCGCAAGCTAATACTGTCGTGAATAAGCTTTTATCTGGAGATATAAGTGTGCTACACGATTATGTTGAATATATTGCTGCATCTTCAGATACAGCTGAAGAAGATAGGATTATCCAACTTCTGAACATTATGATAGCTGCTAACCGATATACAATAGATGTCGATGATGTACTTTCACAATTTGAAGGAGACATTAATTCTTTTGCTCAATTACCAGCATCTGCTGATATGTACACTCAACAAGTTTCACCGAATTATCTGGCGTATTTTGGTTATGAGTTGGCCTATTACTATCTATACAAAGGGATGTATAGTGATGGCTTTAAACATTTAAAATCTGCGACACTAAAAGCAATTACACTAAAAAATGATACCTATTTTATAAACTGTATGGGTCTATTCGACCATTTTAAATCCTACGCAATGGATGAAATCAAGGTGGAGTTCTCAAAATTTATTGAAAAGGCGTGGTCAAATAATGTTAAAAAAAATGGTGCCGCTGATCGTCGCGGTTAGCTTTTTGTTTATTATAACAGTGCCTGTGCATTCGAATAATCATGATCAGGGTATCCAACCTCTTGTACAACATGGAGGAGCTTAAACGGCTAGGAATAAGCGAAGGCCCGCCGACCCGTTATGAACTGATCCCATAATTGTAGACATTTGGCTTAAGCTACTATAGAGGACTGTAGTCGGTATTCTACCGGGGACAGTCCTTTGTGCTTTTCTTGGTTCTACGATGATTACACTATCGAATACCATTCACCCCATAAGACATTCACCTTATGAGTTATTCATCCCATTAACCATTCACCCTAATAAACGTTAAGTATATAAAAAAAGAATCCTCCAGGCTTTTTAGCCCTTCAGATCCTCAATCTTTAAAAGTCTTTAAAGTCCTTAAATCTTTCGCCCTTCCCCCATGCCCTACCCCATTTCGAAAAAATGAGTTACTTTGTGGCGGGTAGTAGCGGAGCGGAGGGGTTGAATCTGGAGAAGCGTGAGCGTTCGCCTTTGCAGTGGGATTCTTACCTCTACATGTCTTATACAATCCGAAGAATCCCACTGCAACAGCGATCGGAAGATCAACCCCTTCGCGGAGCGCTTTCTCCCGCCCACAACCTCACTCATTTGTCCCGCCCAAAATACCCTTCTATTTTCCAATCCACGCCAACCTGCGTTACGCTCAAATCTTGTAGCTTAACCGCATCGCTCATGGCGGACACGCCTTCTCCCCCGAGAAAGCCCGGTGCTCCGCGCCCTCCAACCAGCTTCGGCGCAATGTACAGCACAAGCTTGTCTGCCAGTCCTTGCTGCACGAACGAAGCGTTCACCTCGGCCCCGCCCTCCACGAACACCGAAGATACCTCATTTGTGCCCAGAATATCCAGCATTTGCGGCAGGTTGACCCGATCACTGTTTTCATCCTGTGTCGAATATACCTTTACACCCAACTGTTCCAGTTGGCTCCGCTTGACTTCATCATAAGCACGGCCTGTAAATATCCAGGTAGGCGCCTCGCCATCTGTAATAACACGTGCATCCAAAGGAATGCGTAGCGTGCTGTCCAGAATAATACGAATCGGATTCCGACCTTCTGGCAGACGAGTGGTTAGCTGCGGATTATCGTGAATGACTGTCTGTACACCGACCAGTATCCCTACATGCTCGTGACGAAGGCGATGCACATCCTCTCGTGCCACCTCGGACGTAATCCATTTGCTTTCCGAGGTTCGAGTGGCCATTTTGCCATCCAGCGTCACCGCTGATTTGATCGTGATAAAAGGACGCTTGCTCACGATATATTGGTTAAACACTTCATTCATGCGGACAGATTCCTGCTCACATACCCCAACGATGACCTCAATGCCCGCATCCTTCAAAATTTGTACCCCTCTGCCCGAAACCAGCGGATTAGGGTCCAGCGCCGCAATAACGACCCGACGAATGCCCGCCTTCACAATCGCTTCCGCGCACGGGCCTGTCCGTCCATGGTGGGAACACGGCTCCAACGTCACATAAATCGTCGCTCCCTGAGCATGTTCACCCGCCATACGCAAAGCATGAATCTCCGCATGTGGCTCGCCGGGCTTCAGATGAGCGCCGATCCCGACGATGCGACCGTTGTTCACAATGACCGAACCGACGAGCGGATTCGGTTCCGTTTGTCCCTTTGCACTTTTAGCATTTTCCAGCGCCAGGCGCATATATTTCTCGTGAGTGGTCATAGTACCTCCCTGAAATCGAAATCCCGCAAATGGCCGGACCGTTCCACCTTCGTATTTAAATACCGTTCATTATATTGCGACACATCGCCCCACAACGGCATACGCCCTGCGACATTCATACCCGATTGCTTCAAGGCTTCCAGCTTTTTAGGGTTATTCGTAATCAAGGTTACCGGTTTTTGTCTCAAGTGACGAAGCACACTAATCGCATCCGCATAATTGCGAGTGTCATCTTCAAAGCCCAATTGGTGGTTGGCTTCGACGGTATCCATACCTTCCTCCTGCAAAATGTAAGCCATTGCTTTGCTAAACAAGCCAATTCCACGGCCCTCATGGTTCGCCAGATAGAACAACGCACCCGTTCCGTGCTCCACAATCATTTTCATGGACTGGTGGAGCTGAAATCCGCAATCACAACGCTTGCTGCCAAAAATATCTCCAGTATGGCAAATACTATGCATACGAACAAGCGCATTCTCCGACTGTTGAAGATCGCCGTACACCAGTACGCTCGATTGCTGCCCCTCTGCCAAATTCAGTGTGGACAAACGCTTCACAATCGTGTCAGCGGTGGCATTCAGCAAGTCCTGACGATCTTCCTCATCCCGTACAGGCAACCAGCAATACCATTGAAAAACAACCGTTTCCCCTTCCATATTGACTGGCAGCTTAATCGGCCCTACCAAAATCGTGGAGGATTGCTCTCCGCGAATCGTTTGAATTTTATCATTAAGTAGCGTAGCTACGTCTTTTTGGTTCATCTCTCTGCACCATCCTTTATAAGCCTACTTCTATATGATTTGATTTTCTGCTTGTAAAAAATGTTCATGAAACGTGGATTCCATCGTCAACTGTCGTTCCTGAAGCTCTGTGACAGCCTGCCGCCGCTCGTCTTCGAACGCCTTTAGGCCCGCTCCAGTATATCCACCCTCCTGACGCAAACGAAGAAGCTCACTCGCCAGTACATCGGCATCCTTCAAGGCTGCGTTCAAGCCAAAGGCTCCGGTAGGTGTCATGGTATGCGCCGCATCTCCAATGAGGACCAGTCCGTTCCGCGACCACGTATCGCTGCGGCTGCTGAAAATATCCAACGGTACGAAGTCCTTCCACGAACGAATCTGATCATGTACGCTATGCTTTAAATCCGGGAAAGTCTCAACTAACAAGTGTATGAACGGTTCGAAAGACTGCTTGAACAAGGTCTGGAAGCTGCCTTCATCTACGTTCCAGCCAATTTGAATATAGCCCTCAGCCTGTGAAAATAAAGACAACTGCCGACCGTTGACCAATGCCAGACGTGTGACAGGCTCCCATCCGGCAGGTGCCATAATTTTGGCCCACAGCAAATCATAGCCGTGTCTGAAATTCGTGACTGGCATCTGCGCCAGCTTGCGCACGGTCGAATAGCGACCATCTGCCCCGACAATAACAGAGCTGCGAATTATAACCTCATCGCTGTTCTTATCGCAAGCGGTCAAGCCCGTGTATCCCTGCTCGCTATCGCCTTCCAGCGCAGTCACTGTCGTGCCCGCCAAATAACGAAAGGACTCGTACGTTGAAGCCTGCTTGAGCAAAGCGTCCAAAAAATAAGGCTGTGGAATATGGACCCCTACATTACCGACCGCTGGCTCAATCGTCTTCACCTGCTGCTGATGCTCCCAATATTCGATTCTCGTCGAAGCGAGGACGTAGTCCTCATGAATTTGTTCGAGCAGCTTATGCTTTTGGATCACTTGCTGACCCTCATCATTTAAAATTTCGCCGCGAAAAGCCTTTCCCACCACGCTCTGCCGCTCAACCAATATCGTCGAAACACCTTGCTCCGCCAGCAAACAGGACAGCAAGGCCCCGGCTGGTCCTCCTCCAACTATGCATACTTCACATTCCAGCTTCATCTGACTTCCTCCTACACCTAAACCATGACCTCAACAATTAGTCCGTACCTGTCAATTAAATTGTACTGTTATAATATCAAATTTTAAGTATTCATATATGAGCATTTTGCATATATATAGTCCGTATCGAATCCAACAAGTTACTTTATGTAACAAAGTATATTTATATCATTCGATTTCGTCAAGTTATAAATTTATGTAAAGTAAATTCATTTACTTTTAACAGTGGATCGTTAATAATAGGAGCATGAGGTGATCACATGAACATTCCGCAAATGTGCCCACGGTTTGAAAAAGCCATGGAGCTACTGAGCAAACGTTGGACGGTATTAATCGTGTTTCAACTAACTAACGGTCCGCAAAGATTTGTCGCTATTGAGAATTCAATCCCCAATTTAAGCGGGAAGGTCCTTTCCGATCGCTTGAAGGAGCTTGAGGAAGAAGGAATCATACAACGTATGGTTTATCCAGAGAAGCCGGTTCGGATCGAATACTCCCTTACGGATAAGGGACGCGATTTAGCGCCATTGTTTGACCATATCGGGACTTGGGCTACCCGCTGGATTGAAGTTCTGCCAGCCATTGAGCAGCAATAACCTGGTTAAACCAGCACGGACACAGACTGCTAACATGCCAAAGAACGCCTTTGCCCAAAGTACAATTCGTACTCATGACGCAAAGCGTTCTATTTTTCATATGACTCGATCAAGCATTCTCAGTTCCTTTTTTTATTGGACCTGGAGATGCTTTCTTTCTAATACTATAACGTCTCATGGCTCCTGGAACCCCTTTGATTTCCAACATTCCATTATAGACCAAGGCTCGGAGTCGATATTCGAAAAATTCATCTCCCATCTGCTGATCCAGGTGTCCCATAGCTTCTCCGATCACTCTTGCTGATTTGATAAAATCAGGTTGTGCTTGCTGCTTGTGCAACTTATCCACCTTACTCAAAATATAGGCATCATAGTGGTTTTCTTCTACATTAACGATGCTTCCATCCTTCCATATACGTAACACCTCGTGCTGCATCGCCAGCTCACACCATTCTTCCGCCATTCGTTCTCTTTCTTCTGGTGTTAAAAAAATACCCTTGTCCTCTCGACTGAGAATGGCTTGTAGTTTGTCGGCAGATATCTCGCCTGATCGTAAGCCTGTAGCATCTGCCGCATTTTTAATCCGAATATCGTTAGACCTATTCCTCAGCAGGTACATGCTCAAACGAAGCCCCACCTGCTCAGGCACATTGTTTCCCGTCCAGATCGTAATGTCCGCCTGTGCTGGAATAGCAGCAAACTGCTCCAGCAACAGAAAATCATCCCTTTCAGCATCCTCTTCATACTCATCATAAATATGATCTCTGAACCATTCCCGCCGTTGCCTGCGCCCCATTTCCTGCTGAAGCTGCCACAATGGGCCGATGGCATAGTTATCCCGAAAAGAAATAACCCGATGTGTATCTTCCCATCCCAGTTGTTTGAGTGCTATTTTCATACTCCCTGCAAAAGAATCGCCAATCACGATATATACCTGCGTGCCACCCTCGTCAGGCTCCCACCATGAGCGTCTGTTTTGAGTCTCAAGCAAGTAGTCATATAACTCTGATACTTGCTTGTACAAATCATCTTTAGAAGCTTCGTTCCGTTTCACAGCTTCTGTCACTTGTATGATGTCTATTAGCCATAATCTTTGTTCGCCCGCAGTCATGCTGCGAATTGCCTCCACAAATCCTTTATTCTCCATGACTTCTTCTCCTTTTACACCTATTTTTCGTGCCGAAGTGTCCAATGGAATTGTCGAATCAGAATAGTCGTGCTATGTTAGAGGAATCGACGTTGTAGCATAGGAGGCTTCTGCCGTGAATATGAAAGGCAAAATCCATTTACATCAAGTAACGTCCGAATCGTTACGACTGGGCGCCTTACTTTCTTTAGTAGGGGGGTTTCTGGACACATACACGTTTGTCGGAAGAGATGGCGTGTTCGCCAATGCACAGACAGGCAATATCGTACTGCTGGCTGTCAAAGCCATTCAGGGAAACTGGGGTCAGGCGTTAGCCCATATCCCGCCCCTGATCGCCTTTTCACTGGGTGTTTTTATAGCTGAGAGGATTAAGAGAAAATCCACCCACCGCCTGACACCGGACTGGGCCCGTGCCATTCTACTGCTGGAAATTTTCGTTTTTTTCATCGTGGGTCTGATTCCCCAGTCGGTTCCCAATACGGTGGTGACGGTGGTCGTCTCATTCGTCGCTTCCGTACAAATGACTTCCTTCCGCAAGCTCATTGATGCGCCGTACACCTCCACCGTCAGCACGGGGAACCTCCGATCTGCGACAGAGGCGATGTATATCGCCATTACGACCAAGGACACGAATGCTGCCATTCGTGCCATGCGTTACGGTGTCATCCTGATCACCTTTCTGGCCGGGGCTTTTCTGGGAGGATTTTTGACGTTGGCTATTGGAGATAAAGCCATCTGGGGCGCTGTGGTTGCACTCATTTTTTCTTTTATTTTATTTACGGAAAAAGAACATAAGTGGAAGCTGCCCCTGAGCCACTAATCCTGCATTAGCCCTGAATAAACTGCCGCTGGGCGGTTTCAAAAAAGTTCAAAAGGTCTTCACGGGACGAGAACGCTGCCTGAGCCGATTGGTTGCTGCCGCCACCCTTTCCCTGAAATGCGCCTAGATGCTCTTTAAAATACGCCCCGCAGGCAACATCCTGTGTGCCGCTATGCGTCAGAATGATTTTGTTTTCTGCTGTTGTGGCTAATATTACAAGTAAATCATGCTCAGATGTCAGCTTGACAGCCATTTGCTGTAATTCCTGAAGGGTTTTTTGTTCAAAAATATGAGCCAAAACGTTCCCCTGAACAGCAGAAAGCAGCTCTGCTGCCTGATACGAAGTATTTTCTTCTTGCAGAATGTCCACTTGCGCCTTGAGCTGCTTGTGCTCCTGATCCCACTTTTCAAAGCGGGTCAAAACCTCCTTGCGCCCGGTATTAAACCTCGCAGATAGCACGTCCAAAATCTGAAGACTTTCGTTAAAATCCTGAAGCGCGCGAACGCCGCATTTAAAATGGATTCTCGCCAGCCCCTTCTGCTTCTCCCATTTCAGACATTTGATCATTCCGATTTCCCCGGTTCGGCCGACATGTGTACCGCCGCAAGCATTGTATTCAATACCTTCAATCTCGACAATGCGGATATCCTCCGTTACTTTAGGCATTTTCACAAGTGGAATATCCTTCAATTGCTCCTTCGTTACAACATAACTTTGGATGCTGCGGTTACTATAGATTTGCCGATTCACTTCCTGCTCAATGGCGGATAACTGCGCAGGTGTCAGCTCGGAACAGTTTACATCAATCGTGGCGTACTCTTGTCCCAGATGAAAGCTTTCCGTCCGCGCTCCCAGCAGCTCCAGACAAATGGCCGACAGCAAATGCTGTCCACTATGCTGCTGCATATGATCAAATCTGCGCTCCCAATCCAACGTACAAGCTACCTTTTCACCCTCCGGCAAACATTCGACCCGATGCCAAATATCGCCCTCCTCCAAAAAAACATCCACCACCGGAACGCCCTGAATCGTTCCCGTATCACATGGCTGACCCCCTCCATGCGGGTAAAAGGCCGTTTCCTCCAGCATAACAACATATCCGCCGTCTCTTTCCATGCTGCGTGTAATATGAGTCTCCCACTCCGTAAGGGTCGGAGAAGAGTAGTATAGTTTTGTCGTCATTCAAGGTTCCTCACTTTGGATTTCAATTTGTAAAAAACGTCTCCATTTTTTGAATAAAGGCTTTTGCGGCTGGCCCTACATATTTATCTACACGATAAAACATTTCCAAATGTCGGGTAGGCGCATGCTTGATCGGAATCGCGCGAATCCCCAGTGATCCGAAGCTTTCAATTAATTGGCTCGGCTGAATCGTAGCTCCTATGCCTTCCTTCACCAGTTGAAACAGAGACGTTGCTGAGCCTGTTTCCATCAAAGGATGGATCAAAATACCTTGATCTTCACACCAACGATCCACCAGGTCACGCCCGACAAATCCTTTGGGATACATCACTAAAGACAGGTTTGCCAAGTCTTCCGGTACAATCATTTCTTGATCTGCTAAATCATGTTCTGTATTTACATACAAGCTGTGCGTTTCCGTATAAAAAGGGATGCGGTGCAAACGATGATCCGAATGAATGCCCAAGCCTACTCCAATATCCACTTTATTATCAAGCACTTCATTGTAAATATCAATCGAGGGAATGACCTGAACCTTCGTATGAGGAAACTCCTTGTGAAAGCTGATCAGTACAGGAGTCAGCCGATAATCCAGGTCAGAGGGCAGAACCGCAACACGCAAATGACCGGTATGGAGATGGGTCAGATCCGATATGGCGTTTTTTGCATTTTCCAATTGCTGAATGACCTGTGAAGCGTAGTGCTCCAAAAGCTCGCCTGCTTCCGTCTTTACGGTTTTCTTGCCGATACGGTCGAACAAAGGGACCCCCACCTCATCCTCTAATACCCGTATTTGCTGGCTCAGCGTGGGTTGCGAAATCCCCAGCTTGTAGGCGGCCTCAGAAAAATGCAGCTCTTTGCACAATCGAAGAAAATATTGCAATTGCCGAATTTCCATGGAATCTCCCTTCGTACCATAGTCTATAACTATTGTTTATATAGAATAAATAGTATTGATCTATTATAGAATGAAATCTACAATGAGTTCAATGTTGAAGAAAAGAGGTGTTTTGTATGCGTTTGGTGTATCTCATCCTGATTATATTTTTTATCTCCATAAATTTAAGACCCTCCATTACTTCCGTCGGGCCTTTATTAGATATCATCCAAGCTCATTTGGGATTAAGCGGGGTGACCGCCAGTTTAATCACGGCGCTGCCTATTTTCTGTATGGGCCTCTTCTCTCTGTCATCGATCTGGCTCCAGCATCGCTTGGGTGTTGAAAGGTCTTTGCTTGTAGCCATGCTGTTGATCCTCATCGCCACGTTCCTGCGCATGTTCGTTCAACATACTTCCTTCCTGCTCGCTACCGCTATATTTTCTGGAATAGGTATCGGAATCGCAGGCCCCTTGGTTGCGGGGTTTATCAAAAAATATTTCCCCGAGAAACCAGGGTTAACCGGGCTTTATTCCGTTTCCATGGTGATTGGAGCAGCCGTTGCATCCAGCTTTTCCGTCCCACTTTTCCAGCAAATGGACTCTTGGCAGCACGCTCTGAGCTTCTGGAGCATTTTAGCGGTTCCCGCCGTGCTACTCCTTCTCCCCCTGCTCCAAAAAAGAGAAGCTCCTGCAAAAAACCTGCGGAGTTCGTCTTTCTCGATCAGGAATAAACGGGTACATTTATTTACTTTATTTTTTGGCTGTATGGCGGGTGTTTTTTACGCTGTGACTGCTTGGTTGGCCCCCATCGTGCAAGCTGCCGGTTTAAATCATGCTCAAGCCGGAATGGTGCTTACCCTATTTACCTTGATTCAAATCCCGGTAAGCTTCTTCATCCCACTTCTTGCTGGTAAATCAGGAAACAGAACAACATGGCTGCTTCTATGTGGTCTATCTGAATGGATCGGCATTGTCTTGTTGATGTTACACTCTTCTCCTTGGGTGGCTGCTATTTTCCTGGGCATTGGCGCTGGTGGACTGTTTCCTTTAGCGCTACTTATTCCAATCGAAGAAGCAGGGCATACAGAGGAAGCCACCTCATGGTCTGCCATGATGCAATTTGGGGGATATTTGATAGGCTCTCTGGGACCTGCCTTGATCGGGCTGAGCCTCGACGTTTTTCAGACGTTTATGCCCACCTTATTCATACTGGCTATGATCATATGTACGATGATGGTGGTAGGCTTAAAAATAGGGAACAAAGCTAAACTCCCGCTTTCCGATAAAATTTTATAAACTCCGTATACTCTCCTTATAAGCTTCACCTTCTCTCATAACTAAAAAAAGGCATCGTTGATCGTAACGATGCCTTCTTTAGTTATAGTAATTTACGTACATATAGAGTTAGTAAAGCCTACTTCACTGCATATTCGGTAGCCGAATATTTAAACAGGATATATCCCAAAAAGGCATATACTGCCACAGGTATCAAACCACTCAGCGAAATGTTGGAGAACGGAAACATCATAATGAACGCTTTTATCCACAAAGCATACGGAAGATATTTCACCTCTTTTGAAGCCAGTGTTACCCATGCACTAAGCAAAAACACATGGTTTGCAATCGAGTAAAGCGGGATCGTGTAAAAGATCATGCTCAGCGCACTGTAGCTGCCGAAAGAAAGCATCCCGAATAAAATTTCATACAGGAACATAACACCCAGCCCACCGAACAGCAATCGCAGCGCAAAAGGCTGTAGCAGTTGATACCATCTAAAGGACTCAAACCATTTACGCAACTCCAGCAAAACGACAGAAAACTGATACATCAAGACTGATCCCCCTTTATCAGCTCTGCAATTTGCTGGAGGTTGGTATTCATTTCGGATTTCAGCTCAAGAATACGCGTGACATTTGCCTCAAACTGCTCTTTGGCTAGCGGCTCTGCTCCCTGAACAGTTGCTTCAAATAAAAGCTTGCCCATGACTTGGTATTGCTGGTCGATCTCATTCTGCTTCCCGTTGTTTTGCATTTTCAAACGGTTGATCTCTACTACTGTCTTTGCCTTGTTCCCGGCCTCAGCTACACCGGTCTTAAATTTGTTGAAAAAACTCACTCTCAATCCTCAATTCATTTTTTTGTCATATAACCTTGATAATTCGACACTCTTCCCCATATTCCTTCATCTACCAAATAATTTTTAGGCATTTGGTAATAGGACTTTTGTCAGGAACACAAAGAATCTCATTAAAATTTAGCTTGTTTATTAAATATTATTGTATTACAATTAGCTCGCTAACAAAATTTAAAATTGTAATAAATTCCAGCAGAAAGGAGAACCTTATGGATTTTGATTTACGGGATTTGCCCACTCGTGAGGCACTTCAAGAATTTTCCAAGCGCATTCCCGAGATTGATATCAAAGCCACAGAAGCCATGCTATTCTTTATGCGCGTATCCTCCAGTACTTTTAAAGTCAGCTTTGAGGGCTTTGAACAATTCGGTATATCTCATGGAAAATTTTCAATATTAATTCTCTTGTACCGAAACATGAACATAGGACTGATGGCTACAGAGCTTGCGGAGAAAGTGGGAATAAGCAAACCTACTGTTACCGGACTCATTGACCGCTTGGAGCGCGATGGTTTTGTCATTAGACAAAGTCACCCTTCTGACCGTCGTATGAGCATCGTTAAACTGACTGATCAAGGGACAGAATTGATGGAGCGGCTGCTGCCTATACATTTTACAAGCACCTCCAAACTGATGAGCCACCTATCCACCGATGAAAAAGAGTTATTGCTGACGTTACTGCAAAAAATAGAACTCGGCATTCCCCAAGCACAAGAAATATATAAAAAAGCGAAACCATAATAACTCTAAAATTTACGTTTTAGTTAGCCGGGTTACTTTTTAATTTTAAAATAAATAATATCTACATACCCTATTATTTATTCTATCACCATGCCTAAGCCAATTGATTAACTTAAAGGAGCGTATTTACTCAATGAATCGCACACAAATCACCAGTCTCATTATTCCCCTAATTTCTATTGCCTGTCTTATTGGCGGAGGTTTTCTCCTTCAAACCAACGGACAAGACCAAGTCAATGCTTCACGATCTGTTAAAGGTACAACCCTGAATTCCGACAGCATTCATGTATCCTTTGAACAAGTAGGCGGAAAAGTCCTCAGCATTCCAGTAAAAGAGGAAACTCCCGTAAAAAAAGGGACTATCCTTATGACGCTGGACTCCAAAGATGTTGATTTGCAAATGGAGCAACTACGAACGCAAATTGCCCAGTTCAATACACAGATCAGCCAACAGCAAAAATCAATTGACTTAGGTTATGCACGAGCTACAACTCAAGAAAAGCAGGCACAGCTCGATATTGCACAATCTCAAGTAACTCAAAGCAAGAGTCAGGCAGCATTGCAGCGGGCAGAAGCCGCTGAGCGTCAAGCCACAGCAGCGGAAAAGCACGTCAATGATGGTGCTCGACATGAGGACATCCAGCAACAGCGAATTGCAGTAGCCTCCGCAACCAAAAGCGTTCAGACGGCCCAAACTAACTTCAATCGTAACAAAGCACTATATGATGCAGGAAGTGTATCCAAAGCTGCATTGGATGATGCCGATTCAACATTGACTTTAGCTAAAAATCAGTTAAGTCAGCAACAAGAGTCTCTGCAAAAGCTGCTCAATGGCGCAACTACAGAAGAACGAATGCAAGCCAAGGAGCAAACGACACAAGCATCTGTTGCTGTAAAACAAGCAGCGGAAGAAATTCGTGGTGCCCAATTGTCCGTCGATCGTTCCAAAACACAACTGGAGACCATTCAGCAAAGTCGTCAACAGCTAGAAGATCAGAAGCTGGCCGTTGATCTTCTCAAGCAACAAAAGGTAACCCAGGAGGTTCAGCTTAAAACGCTATTGCTCAAAAAAGAACGTCTGGTGCTGAAAGCACCGCAAGATGGCAAGATCACTGCTATCAGTACCAAAGTGGGCGAAAACGTGGGACAAGGGTCTCCCGTTATTACTTTAGAAACCAACGAGTTATATTACGATCTCTACGTGAACGAGGAGCAAGTGGGGAAATTTAAAGCCAATAAAGAAGTTAAAACCCACATCTCGGCTCTAAATAAGGATTTGCAAGGTATTGTACGCTATGTTACATCTGCACCACAATTCGCTAATGTAAAAATGTCTCGTGAAAAAGGTGAGGCAGATACCGCTACATTCCAAGTACGTGTATATGTACCAAAAGAGTCTACTTTGCTACCGGGTATGACAGTTGAGGTGAATACTGATGAAATCTCTTCGTGATGAATGGACGCACCTGGTTCATTCCAAGTATCCGATCATAGCTATCATTTTTCCGCTGATTGCAGTGCTGGGATATTCACTTCTACTCCCAAGCAGCCAAATTAACGAAGCTAACGTAGTCGTGGTGGATCAGGATAACACAGCCTATAGCCGTGAGTTCATCCAGAAAATAGATGCCTCCCCTAATATGAATGTGGCTGAGGTTGTTTCATACACTGACAACCCTGAACAATATTTTTATCACGAGAAATTTTTGGCTGTTATTTCTCTGCCGAAGGGGTTAGAGGCCAATCACAATCGCTCCCTTTCCAGTCGTGTGGGGCTGATTCTGGATAATACCAATGCGCAATCTATTACTTTGATTCGCACGGCCATGCAGGAAATTAGCGTATCCGAGAATATGGGACTGTCCGTTCCAGCTATCATGAAAACCGGAATGAACGCGGAACAGGCTCAGGGAGCCCTTAATGGTATTGCTCTGGAGGTCCGTTCTCTCTTTAATCCAACCAATGATTATCAGAATACATCCGTGCTTGCATTTACCTGTATGTTCTCTTTTATGATGCTTAATATTAACAGCTTGCCTCTGATCGCCAGACTAAGGGTTTCCCGAAGACTGACCGCAGAACTTCAAAATCCGTTCAATATTTTGCTGCGTATTCTTCCTTACACGCTGTTTTCGACGGCAGGTTTAATCTTCTCTCTCGGAGTACTTAAAATGTTTGGGGGCAGCCGTTTCGAGGCCAATCCGTTTCTCTTTATCATTCCGGTTGTTCTGTACGTATTCGGTACAGTTTGTCTCAATATTCTGGTAGCGTGGGGAGCCGCACATCCGGGAGTAGCCATCGGCAGAATGGTTATGGTACTCATGCCTGCTTTTGTGCTCTCGGGAGCCGTTCTTTCAAGATCGTTATTTCCGCCTTTAGCGATCCAAATCGGCGATTTCTTTCCATTTGCATGGCTGTACAAATTCGTACGCTCGATGGGACTGCGTGGTGCGCCTTTTCAAGAAATGCTTCCCGAACTTGGATCCATGTTACTATATGTCGGTGTGCTCTCCATGCTGGTCATAGCCAGAGCGCTGTGGGAAAAGCAAAAGCTGGCCAAAAATGCTACAGGCGATGCTCCTGGAATGGGGGCAGCTCATTCCGCTGGTCCAACTAGCACGCCTGGCGGCGGGATCTCTGTTCAAGGAGGAGCTCCAGCGCCTATACACGAGCCAATAAAAGGATAGCTATCCCCAGTTCATACTTAAAATAAAAAGCACCTTTGAAATCACTATAAAAGTGGTTTTTCAGGTGCTTTGGGATAGCTACCTCAGATTTACTTATATGCCAGACCTAATTGATAAGCGTGCTCCAGCAAACCTTCAATGTATTCTTTCGATTCGGACAAGGTATCGTAGAAGAACTCAACCCTAGACTCTCTTACTCTCGCGTAGACAGCAATCACTTTGTTCAAATAATTAGTAACTATATCGTGGTATTCATACTTGATCAAATGTTCTTTCGTTCCTCCCGCCAAGCACAGCCACAAGACCTGTTTTGTCTTGAACTCCTCAAGTAAACCTATGTTCCACACTTTATCCAGGTACCCTTTTAGCATGGAAGGAACACTGTACCACCATAGAGGAAATACAAAGACTAGAGCATCCGCAGCAGCAATTCTGTCCATCTCTCTCCGTGTTTCAGGAGCATATTGTTTATGAGGCGTATTCCAATCCAGCTCATCTGCCGCGCTATATACCGGATTAAACCCATCCCGATACAAGTCCAAAATATCTACCTCGTGCTTATTCTCCTTCAACCCCTCTACAAAACGATTCATGGCTGCAAGGGTAAGTGAATCTTCTCTAGGATGCGTAACGACCAATAGAACTTTCATGTTATTCGTAACCTTCTTTCTCCTCGTGATTGGTGTACCCTGTCTACAGATGCTATTATGGTTGATATATATGAAAGTGTGAAGTACGCACTTCAATGTACCGTAGGTACTTTAAGGTTCCTTAGTGCTTTTTTTGCACTACAGATCCGAGAGGAGAAAAGCAAATGAAAGATAATACCAAAACATATATGCACGGTATTGAAGCGACCTTCGAGGTCATCGGCGGGAAATGGAAAGCCACCATCCTGTATCATTTAACCAACGGCAGAAAACGTACATATGAACTCCGTCAACTCATTCCAAAAATCACCCAGAAAGTGCTTACCCAACAGCTTAGAGAGCTGGAAAAGGACGAGATCATCCACCGAATTATCTATAACCAGGTTCCACCCAAAGTAGAGTATGAGCTTAGTGAATACGGAAGGAATTTTAAAGATCTGCTTGATCGTTTTTGCTTATGGGGAGAAGAACACTTAGACAGGGTTTATGGCGATAAAGCAACGGTGCTGGAGGACTATTCTGTGGAAGAGCCTTGTGTAGAAAAAAAGTAAAGTACACTGAACGGCCTTTCGCCATCGCTTCATCTGCTGTCCGAAAAAATACAAAACAGTCCTAATGAAGATTTTCCTTCAATGGGACTGTTTGCGTTACTTGCATGAAGTCAAATATCTACAAGAATCGAAACTGCACTATACACTAATAACAAAGCCATTATTATATTAAACTGACTTCTATACTTAGATAAGAACTTTTGAAAAACGGAGCCAAACACACTCCAACAGAATGTACTCATAAAACCAACAAAAGCTAGAAATAACGAAAACAATATTAAGCTGACATTTGAATGGTGATATGGAAGAATGAAGGTTGATATAGCAGTGATACCATATAAAATTCCTTTCGGATTGATAAATTGTAAAAGCATACCTGTTAGAAAACTGTTATTCTTACCTCCATCATTATCTTTACCACTATCTTTACTCATCATTATTTTCACAGCCAGATATAGCATATAGGCTGCACCCAGGATCGTCATCACAAATTGAATTTTGGGAATGAAATTTTCAAGCAACAAATTAAAATAACTACTCAATAACATGATTACAAAGAAACCTGCACCTACTCCTGAACAAAATCGAATTGTCTTTTTAAGCCCGAATTTATTAGCAAAGAGCATCGCCATAATGTTATTGGGGCCTGGCGTAAAGCTGGTAACAAAAACATATAACAAAAACGATAATAAAGGCACTTGGGAACCCCCTCTTCGATGTATGTTATAATTGTACAAAAAAACAATATAACGTTTTACGTTTTATTGTACAATACAGACGTTATATTGTACACGGGTGCAGGAGGTATTTATGGAAACCATCAATCTGATCATTGCCAAAAACTTAAAAGCCTATAGAGAACATAAGAAATTAAGTCTTGAAAGGGTTGCAGAACTCACTGGAGTAAGTAAAACGATGATCGGTCAAATTGAAAGAGGCGAATCCAGCCCTACGATTACAACGATTTGGAAAATAGCCAATGGATTAAAGATTTCTTTTACTTCACTCATAAATAATCCGCAGCCAGATACAAAAGTGGTTTTAAGAAGTGAAATTCCAATATTAACAGAAGACAACGAAAAATATCGAGTCTATCCCCATTTCCCCTTCGAAGATAATAGACGCTTTGAGGTTTATTCAATTGAGATAGATCCAAACGGCTTCCTAAATTCCGATTCACACGGAGAGGGCACGGAGGAGTTCTTAACTGTCTTTGATGGAGAGTTAACTGTCTGTATAAATGACCTTGAATATACAATAAGAAGTGGTGATTCCATCCGATTCAAAGCGGACAGACCCCATACCTATCATAATTCAGGGAAAACTTTAACTCGGTTAAGTATGGTCATATACTATCCAATCTAAAAAAGCCTGTGCTAAAGGAGTGTAAAATGGGTATGATAATGCGTATTAAAAATCTTTTCGTTATCCATAACTACCCGCTATTCATGATCTGTATGTTATTGCAAGGTATGGCGATATCCATAAGTGCACCTTTTTTGGCTGTATATTTCACAACTACACTTGGCGTATCTGTTGGAACCTTTGGTGTTTTTACAGCTGTGACCTTGATTTGTGGTATATGGATAAGCTCTCTGATTGCCAAACGTTCTGATCGTGGATTGGATCGTAAACAAATTTTGGTTATTTGTATGTTATTTAATGCCGTAGCATTTGCAGGATATCTTGTCATTCAAAATTTTTATGTACTTATTGTATATATGACTATCTTCACAGCAGTGGGAGCACCTGGAATGCCGCAGTTATTTGCCAGTGCACGTGAAGCGGTAAATCGCAGTAAATCAGCTGATCATGCCTTTGCCAATTCAACACTTCGTTCTATGTTTTCTCTTGGGTTTATCACGGGACCGCTCTTTGGGTCTTTCCTGATTGCACATACCGGCTTTAAAGGTATTTTTGTAGGGACAACTTCTATTTTTGTATTTATCGCTGTTCTACTATTCTGTTTTATTAAGCAGCCCCCTGTTCAGCTCAAAAATAAGGATCAGACTTCACATCAGCACATTACATTACATAAAAATATTGAGATTCTGATACCGTTCTCAGTTCTCACTTTGCTCTATGTGGCACACTGGATGAACAGTTTAAATATTTCCTTATTTATCATTCATAATTTAAAAGGGGACACGAATGACGTTGCTCTAGTATCCAGTATTTGCGCGGTAATAGAAATACCTTTAATGATCATGTTAGGCGTACTTGCTGCTAAATACTCCAACCGGCTGCTTATTTTTTGGGGAGCTTTAACAGGGATTGTCTACTATCTCCTCGTCCTTATGTCTACGGAGATATGGCAGTTATTAGTGGGGCAGCTTCTTCTGGCCTTCTTTGTTGCAGTGATATCGGCCATTGGCATCAGCTACATGCAGGATTTGTTGCCTTCTCTTCCTGGTTATGCCTCGACGCTGTATTCCAATGCGACAACCATCGGAAGACTGGCAGGGAGCTTAATGGGCGGATTGACCGCTCAATGGATGGGCTATCGAAACTCTTATTGGGTATGTTTGGCCCTGATCCTCTGCTCCCTTGGTCTTCTGGCGATCTCCAAAAAATTAGAGTTTGAAAAATCGGCTGCTCTACAAGAAAGGAATCAAAGTCTGTAGTCTGACACCTTATTTTTCTATTGTGGAGAAATGATTCATAATGATATCTGCCGCATATCTGTACCCACCAGCCTGACGTAATGATTCGCCAATCACATGGGCCTGCTGCTTATACGTTGAATTACTCAAGACCTCTAGTAAGGCAGCTCTCAAAATAGCGGGTGTACGCTCATTTTTATCCACAACTATACCCGCTCCCAGCTCCTGCACCCGATTGGCCACCATAGGCTGGTCGGATGTTAAAGGGATCATGACCTGCGGCACATTGTAATACAAGGCTTCGCTTGTGCTGTTCATCCCCGCATGTGTAACAAAAGCGTCTACATGCTGCAGCATGTCCAATTGCGGAATATAAGGCTTGATAATAAAATTGTCAGGAATAGATTCCGACAATGGCTCCATATCTGTATAACTGCCTGAAGACAGTACAAACTGCACAGGTAAATCGTGAAATGCTGCAAAGCAAAGCTTATAAAACTCCAGGTCTTTATTCAAAATGGTTCCCATTGAGATGTAAACCGTCTGTGGATGCAGAGCACGAAGTTGTTCGAACGGGAAAGAGGGCGCATCTTTACGTGGTACAATAGAAGGACCTGTAAAAATATAACTGTTGTCCAGCTTTTCAGCTTGCGGTTGAAAATAACGGCTTGTATAAACAATTTTCAAGCGCCCGGCATGTGGAGCGATCTCATCCATAGCCGGAACGGCAACCTGAAGCTCACTAGCTAATTGATGCGTTACTTTCATCGTAGCCGTATACAGCTTTTTTACCTCTGGATCATTTTCATCCATGCCTTGGCCAGACCCCAAAGGTTCTACGAAAGCAAAAGAAGCGATAGAGCATATTGCAGGTATTCCCAGCTTCTCTGCTATAATCTTACCTCCCCAGCCCATCAAAGAGTCATAGATTAAATAATCATAGGTCCTGTTCTCTATAACTCTCAAAACCTCTGGAATAATCGGCTGAATCATACCTTTCACCATCATGTACACAAATTGGTAATGATGTTTGTACTCCGCTGGCTTTAAATCAGCGTCTTTGGAAAAAGCATCAGCAACAAAAGGATAGGTTACCAGTTTTGCTCCCGTTGGCTGAATTCTCGTACGAAATTCCTCCGTACATACATAATCCACTTCCTCACCACTGTCGACCAGCTGCTTAACTAATCCTAATGACGGATTAACATGGCCTTCAGCAGGCGTGATCACTACCAACACACGTGCCATCCCTACACCTCCGACATAATAAATTTTTTAGAAATAAATGGGTGTATTTTCATGATGAACTACGAACAACATACAAGATGTAGCTTTTTTTCTAGAAAAAATACATCTCACACTTAATATATCGAATATTTTCCATAAAAACAAATGTATTCAATTTTTAAGTTATGTATTATAGGCGAGGTAAACGCTTGAAGCGCATACCCCGCTTTCTATTCTAGTCTTGTTTTTCCATTCTTATATCCACACAGCAAAAAACCATACTTCGCTGCAATACATGCAACGAGGTATGGCCTATTACATAGTCATTCTACATCTTTAGGATTCTATGAACTGATTTTCATATTAAATTTAAAGCAATGCTTTGATATCCTGAATCAGCATTTCAACATTGTCTTTCTTCGTAGCCCAACTGGTACAAAATCGAACGGCACTATGTGTAGCATCAACTTTTTCCCAAAAGGAATAAGTATACTTTTCGCTCAGTGCTTTTAAGATACGATCTGGTAAAATCGGAAACTGCTGATTCGTTGTAGAATGATATAGAAATTGAACTCCTTGTTTCGTTAACGAAGTTTGAATCAACATGGCCATATCTACAGCGTGCTTGGAAATTTCAAAGTATAAACCATCTTCAAATAAAGTTTCAAACTGTATACCCAACATTCGTCCCTTCGCCAGCAGCCCCCCTTTTTGCTTGATCATGTATCGAAAATCTTTTTTCAAAGCATCATTGATAATGACTACTGCTTCTCCCATCAGCGCTCCGATTTTTGTACCACCGATATAAAATACATCACACAGCTTTGCTATATCTGCTAAAGATGCATCGTTGTCCACTGCAACCAGACCATACCCTAAGCGAGCGCCGTCGATAAACAAGGGTAAGCCACCTTCCCGGCAGACTTGACTTAATGCTTCCAGCTCAGATTTAGTATAAAGCGTACCATTCTCGGTAGGCTGAGAAATATAAACCATACCAGGCTGTACCATATGCTCAAAAGCGCCATCATTCCAGTGAGCATCATACAGCTCTTTTACCTGTTCGGCCCGGATTTTCCCATCCTCACTTGGCAAAGGAAGTACTTTATGTCCAGTAGCTTCAATCGCGCCGGTCTCATGTACAGCAATATGTCCAGAATTTGCAGCAATAACCCCTTGATGAGGACGCAAAATAAAAGAGATCACCGTTGTATTGGTCTGTGTACCTCCAACTAAAAAGTGTACGTCCGCATTTTCGGAGTCACATGCTTTTTTAATATAAGCTCTGGCTTTTTCACAGTACTCGTCCACACCATAGCCTGGGGTTTGTTCATCATTCGTCTCCAATAGTCGCTTTAATATACGCTCATGGGCACCTTCGGTATAGTCGCATTCAAATCTAATCATTTTGTATTCTCTCCAATTTCTCTAGTTTGTTCTGAATGAACACCATAGAAGTATGTAATTCTTTAATCTCTTCTTCTGATAGACCTTGAACTAATTTTATGACTTGTTCGTCAGATCTTTCATCCAGTTGGTGATAAAACGCTTTTCCTTTAGGCGTCAAACGAATCAGATTTGTTCTATTATCCACCGAAGAATTTTCCTTAACAAGGAAGCCCTCTTTGCAAAGTTTAGCAATGATTCTACTCATATAACTGCGGTCAATTTTAAGAGAATCGACTAACGTATTGGCTATACATGGCTCGATCATACCGATCTCTACAATGACCCGTGCCTCGGTAAAGGAATACCCGCTATCCAGCACATGTCTATCTAATAATCCAAGTATATTGGTATAAAATCGATTGAAACGCCTCATATCTGCGATGACCTTAGCATCTATATTGATTTATAACTCCCCCTATTTAGTGGACTTATGCAACAATTATATTAATGATTTTTGTGGACTCTGTCAACGAAATATGATGCAATTCAATGTATTAATTAGCCCATAAAATAAAAAAAGTCCCGATCAAAAATGCTCATCAGGACTGTTGGGCGTAGCTATGGTAACTGATCTTCCCTTTAAATTCAACATGATTCCATCCTGCTCATAATCCTGATCTATGGTTCGATCAGAAAGGCCACTGGCATCGACAATTGCACTTTACTCATCGGAGTCAGCTCCTTTACTCAAGTAGGAATTAAACCAGGACACCACTTGCTCAAAGTTATCTACACGAAGGGACGGTTTACCGCTCTTCAGCAAGGAATGATTGGACCCGGGATAGCGAATGAGGCGTGTTGTTTTGCCCAGTCGTTTCAGGGCTGTATATAACTCATCCCCTTGTCCAACCGGGCAGCGGAGATCTTCCTCGCCGTGTAAAATCAGCAGCGGAGTTTCGATGTTGTTTACATGTGCCAGTGGGGACTTGGACCAGAGCAGCTCAGGATTTTCCCACGGGTTAGTCCCAACGATACCCTCCGTGTACGAAATACCGATATCACTCAAGCCATAGAAGGACAGCCAGTTGGAGATGCAACGCTGCGTAACGGCGGCACGGAATCGGTTCGTGTGAGAAATGATCCAGTTGGTCATTAAGCCTCCATAGCTGCCGCCAGCCACGCCGAGACGGGTTTCATCTATATAATCAAACTGGTTCAGCGCAAAGTCCAAGGCGTTCAGTACATCCTGATAATCTCCTCCTCCAAAGTCTCCCCGACAGGCTCGTGCAAAATCCTGTCCATAACCAAAGCTACCGCGTGGATTGGCCATCAGCACGGCATACCCCTGTGCAAGGAGTGTCTGCATTTCATGACTATATGCGCCGGTATACATCGCATGGGGTCCCCCATGAATTTGTAAAATCAAAGGAACCTGGTCTTCGGAGCCCAGTCCAGTCGGTTTGAAGATCCACCCCTGTACCTTGAATCCATCCGCAGCCTCGAACCAAAACACTTCCGGTACACTCACCTGCAAGGAGGCCATGTAATCGTCGTTATGGTGCGTGAGCTGCTTCTCTTCCCCTGTCTCCAGATTCATGTGATACAGCTCTCCAGGCCGATTCACAGCAAGTGCTGCAAAAACCAGATAGCGACCATCAGCAGATAGCGTGTACTGATAGATGTCTCTATCGTTTCCCGTAGTCACCGCTTGAACACTGCCGTCCATGGTGAATCGGTATATATGGACAGCACCCTGCACCGTCCCGAGCACATACATTTCTGACTTCATCCTCGCAGGAGCATATACCGGAGATGGAGACGGGCCGAAGGATTTCATATCACTTAAGGCGAAGTTGCCGATTTGCATATCCAATTCAGGAAACAATAGCTGCGAGGCTCCCCCCGTAACAGGCACGGTATACAGTCGATTCTGGCTACCACTGCCATACATGCGATCGCTGGCGATCAGAGTCAATGTTTTGCCGTTCGGTGCATACGAAAATTGGCTGATCGCCAAGCTGGAATCCGTAACCTTCACCATATGACTGCCGTCGCAATCGACCGTATACACATCCGAAAACGAAAACAGGTCTGCATCCAGCTTGTCGTCTTCTACACGTTTGGACAAAAACGAAATCCGCTTGCTGTCCATGGACCATACGGGGTAAGAAGCATTCCAAGGTCCCGAGGTGATTGGGGTTACCCGGCCGTTTTCAAGCTCCAGGACAAATAAATGACTAAATAGACCGTTCCACCAGCCCGATCCCTCAGCTTTGGGAGTGATGCGATCCACGACGCGCCCCCGCTCACCAGACTGCTTGCTGTATTCCTCAAGCGCCATGGCTTCCCGCTCGGCGTTGATACTCACCATACTTGTAAATACAATATATTTCCCGTCCGGCGACCAGACGAATGCCCCCACTCCACGCTTCACCTCGGTCAGTCGCTGTCCCTCTCCACCATCAGCCGGAACCATCCATAGCTGCTTGCTTCCATTCACCATACGTAGAAAGACAAGCTGTGATCCATCAGGTGACCAGGCAGGAGCTGAATCCTTATTGCCATCGGTCAACGGCTTATCGTCAGCCCCAAGAAGCGATACGACACGGATGTGCGTATGGTAGTCATTCTTTGAACGATCTATGCTTTTGTGGACGTAGGCAATCGTTCCATCGGAACTTACTGCCGGATCACTGATCCACTGATATCCGTATAAATCCTCCGGTACAATCTGTCGTTTATTCATGAGTAGCCTCCTTTTTCGGTTAACTCCTACTTCCAAAGGTTATCTATTCGTGAGCCATCTGCTTATGCAGAGGAAAATGGCAGGCCACAATATGCCCCGGAGTATGCTCTTCGAGCAATGGTCCCTGTTGGCAGCATATTTCTTGTGCATATGGGCAACGCGTGTGAAAAGCACAGCCCGAGGGCGGATTGGCAGGATTGGGGATTTCACCCGTCAATGTTATCCGTTCTTTACGCAGCCTCGGATCTGGAACAGGCACTGCATCAAGCAATGCTTTGGTATACGGATGCTGTGGCTGTGCAAACAACTCATCCCGATCTGCAAGCTCCACGATTTTTCCCAAGTACATCACTGCGATGCGATCGCTAATATGCTTGACGGAGGGCAGACCGTGAGCGATAAAAATGTAGGTAAGTTGGAACTGCTGCTGAAGCTCTTTTAGCAAATTCAAAATCTGAGCCTGAATCGACACATCCAGCGCGGATACAGGTTCATCGCAAACAATGAGCTTCGGCTTCATGGCAAGCGCTCTCGCTATGCCGATCCGCTGCCGCTGTCCACCACTGAATTCATGGGGATGCCGATCTGCTAAGTGAGCACCTAATCCTACCGTCTGCAACAGTCGAAACACTTCAGCTTTAAGCTCTTTCCCTTTAGCAATCCCGTGTACCCGAAGTGGTTCGGCGACGATGTCAAAGACCTTCATTCTCGGATTCAAAGAAGAGTAGGGATCTTGAAATACAAACTGTAAATCTCGTCTGACCTTGCGGACTTCTTCGTCCGTTAAATCAGACAGGCTTTGCCCTTGAAAACGAATTTCGCCTGCCGTGGGTTCCAGCAGTTGTGTAATCATTTGTCCCGTTGTTGATTTGCCGCAACCTGATTCACCTACAATACCTAGGGTTTCGCCCGGCATCACCTTAAAGCTCAATCCATCAACCGCCCGTACATAACCGCTTTTTTGGGAAAACCAGCCCTTTTTCAAAGGATAATATTTTTTAAGCCCATTCACTTCGAGAAGCGGTGTTCCCTGTGCTGTCTCATTCATACTGACACCTCCTCCATCCGCAGACATCTGACGTAGTGTCCTTGATCCTTAGCTTGTATTTCAGGATGAATCCTGGTGCACTGTTCCTGGGCATAAGGACAGCGGGGATGAAAGGGACAGCCGCTCGGCATCTGCATCATATTAGGAACGGTACCGGGAATGGAAGCCAGCCATTCTCTCTGTTCCGTAAGCTTGGGGAGTGATCCTAGCAAACCAATCGTATAAGGATGACCCGGCTTTTCAAACAAATCAAATACGTCCGCTTCCTCTACTACTTCCCCGGCATACATCACGACCACCCGGTCCGCCATTTCCGCGACAACACCTAAATCGTGCGTAATGAGAATGATGCCTGTATTCTCTTCCTTGCTCAGCTTGTGGATTAAATTCAAAATTTGAGCCTGAATCGTAACGTCCAGTGCCGTCGTCGGTTCATCAGCGATCAGCAGTTTTGGCTGACAGGCCAAGGCCATGGCGATCATCACCCGCTGACGCATTCCTCCAGACAGCTGATGCGGAAAGTAACTTACCACTTTCGACGCACCAGGTATGCCTACCCGTTCTAGCATCTCGATACTTTTCTGCCGTGCCTCCGATTTGCTCAGCTTCTGGTGCTGCCGGATGACCTCACTGATTTGGTTACCAATCGTAAATACCGGATTCAGCGAACTCATCGGCTCCTGAAAAATCATGGATACCTCATTCCCCCGATATTTTCGCATTTCCCCCTTGGACAGCTTGAGTAAGTCTCGGCCTTCAAGCAGAATCTCCCCGCCCACGACTTTACCCGGTGCAGCCACTAAACCCATAATAGACAAGGAGGTTACACTTTTACCCGAACCGGACTCTCCAACAATAGCCACCGTTTCGCCTGGATTCACAGTGAAGCTGACACCATTGACCGAAGGCACGATGCCATCCTCCGTTTTAAAGTAGGTTTTCAAATGGTTCACTTCAAGCAATTTCGTGGTCATCTTTTCCGATCCCCCGCTTTCTGTTATTCTTTCGCCTTCATGTGGGGATCTAACACGTCGCGAAGCCAGTCACCGAGGAAAATGACGCCCAGGACCGTGATGGTAATCGCCAGGCCGGGAAACGTTGCCACCCACCAGCTCGTGGCTACATACTGTCTCCCATCGCTCAGCATGCCACCCCAGGACACTGCTGGCGGTGTGATCCCTAATCCGAGAAAACTAAGAGAAGCTTCCATAATAATCGTTGTCGCCACGCTCATACCGGAAATTACAATGAACGAAGACAAGACGTTGGGTAAAATGTGCTTCAACAGAATCCTGCTATTTTTAGAGCCAATCGCCTTGGCTGCTTTGACGAAGTCCCGTTCCTTGATACTCAATACCTCGCCCCGGACTACCCTTGTATAAGAAACCCAATTCGTAACGCCAATAACAAAAATAAGTGTAGTCATGCCAGGCCCTACCACGGCCAGGACGACCAGCATCAGCAGAATAGCCGGAATGGCCAAAAAGGCATCGGCAACTCTCATAATGATGGCATCCACCCATTTACCATAAAACCCGGCGAGGAGTCCGAGAATCGCGCCAATCGTGCCTGAGACCAGAACTGCACCGACACCGACGATAAGCGAAACTCTCGCCCCGTATACGATACGGCTCCACATATCCCGTCCCAGGTTATCTGTACCCAGCCAATGCTCCGGCAATCCACCAGCCAGCCACATGGGCGGCTTCAGACGATTAAGCGGGTCAATATCCGCAGGATTGTGACTGGCCAGCAGAGGGGCACATAGTGCCGTTAAGCAAACGAGCAGTATGATTATTGCACCGACCGTTCCGGTTTTACTTCGTAACAGCTGCTTCCATATACGCCTGATACTAGACGGTTGTGCTTGCTTTTTGCCATCCAGGTCTGGGTCTGGACCAAGGGCTTGTACATCATGAATACCTGCCACACCTCCTCCTCCCCTCTCTAGTTGTATTTAATTCTTGGATCAAGCAGTCGGTAAACGACATCGGTTAAAATATTGCTGATAACCACAATAAAGGCAATCACAAATACAGCGGCCTGAACGATAGCCATGTCATGGGTATTCACAGCAACGACAAGTAACTGCCCCAAACCCGGCCATGCAAATACCGTCTCGGTAATCAGTGTACCGCCGATCAAGCTCGTAAATTGCAAGCTCATAATCGTGACGACCGGAATCAATCCATTGCGAAAAGCGTGTTTTCCGATCACTACGATTTCGAGAATCCCTTTACTTCGGGCTGTTCGTATATAGTCCTGATTCAAAATGTCCAGCATACTGGAGCGAATGAGTCGAGTCATCTGTGCAGAAAGACCGACACCCAGTGTAAAGGCCGGAAGTATTAAATGCTCCATCCCGCCCCGACCGGACACCGGAAGCATCCCCAGCATGACGGAGAATAACAATATGAGCATAATCCCCATCCAAAAGTTAGGCATGGCCTTTCCGACTACGGATAAGCTGGAAATGATTAAATCGGTAAAGGTATTACGTTTGACTGCTGAGATGACGCCCAGTGGCACTGCGATGATGACCGCAAAAATCATGGCGGCTACTGCCAATTCAAAGCTGGCAGGCAGCCGTTCCAGCACTAACGGCAAAGCCGATTCACCATAGCGAAACGAGGTGCCAAAATCGCCCTGTAAGGCACTGCCAATAAATTTAATGTATTGTGCATATAAGGGCTGATCCAGCCCAAGCGCTTGTGTCAGTACTGCACGATCCTCGGCTGTAGCAGTCTCAGGCAGCATCAGGGCTACAGGGTCCCCGGTTACCCTCACCAGGATGAATACAATCAGAGAGACAATCAGCAGTACAGGGATAACCTGTAGCAGTGATTTGGCGATATAAGTTTTCAATCCGTCACCTCCATAACCAGCAGGCTTTTTTTAAAAGGACGGGCAGGAACCTGCATCGAGGTCCCCGCCCGTTCACTTCTCTGATTTATTTTGCAGGTGCAATATCCTCTGCGTAGAACATCTCATCGCTTCTCGGTTGGAAATTCACGCCGTTACCAGTGCCATAAATCCCTTCCATTTGGAACAGATATACAGCCGGACGATCTTCCGCCAATATCTGTTGCACTTGCAGATACTCTTTTTCACGCGAGGCTGTATCCAGATTCGTCAGAGCATGCTGCAACAGCTTCTCTACCTTCGGATTGTTATAATCCGTTTCGCCTTTAGCCTCTTCTAGCAGGTAGCGATTATAGTTATTGGAAGCATCAAACAGGGAATTACCAATGCCGATCATAAACATTTCTTTAAAGGATTTGGAGCTGTAACGCTCACTGAAAGCACTTGGCTCCAGTACGTCCAATTTAATGTTGAAGCCTTCTTTATTTAACATGGCGGCTACGACCTCAGCATACTCTTTATATATTGAGGATACTGAAAGAGTTAATGCTGGACCTTCACCAGAGTAACCAGCCTGCTTCAGCAGTTCTTTGGCCTTAGTCGGATCATATAATGTTTTCTCATACAAGGAAGGATCGGCACCAAAATTACCTGGTGTAACGGAAGTACGAGTTACAATCCCCGCACCGCCTGCGATGCTGTCCACGATTCCCTTTTTATCAATCGCGAGGTCTATCGCCTCTCTCACTTTCGGGTTAGCCGTAACATTGCCCTGACTTTGACGTAAAATCAATTGCAGAACACGCTGAATCGGTGCCTTCACGATTTTCTTGCCGTCTTCGCCTTGAATACGTTCTATATCGGTGGAAGGGATTCCGGAAGCAATGTCAATCGAGCCTGCGAGCAGTTCAGATACACGCGTAGAGGCTTCCGGGATGGAGCGAAAAACAACCTGATCCCATTTCGGCTGACCTTCATAGTACTTATCGTTTTTAACCAGTACTACACGATCATCCTTAATCCATTGACTAAACTTATAAGGGCCTGTACCGATTGGATTTTTAAGGAATTCCTCTATGCCATTTTTCTCAATATATTTGGAAGGTAAGATCCCAGCCCCCATTTTGGATAAACGATTGAGCAGCAGCGGATCTGGCCCGTCGGTTATGATATCTGCTGTATGTTCATCCACCACTTTCACTTCTTTAATATTTTTAAAGTAGGAATTTTGTTTGAGCGTGTTATCCTTTGCAACTCTTTCTATCGTATACTTCACATCTTCCGCCGTGAATGGATCACCGTTATGGAAGGTAACCCCTTCGCGCAAGTGAAAACGCCAAGTCGTATCATTTACCTTCTCCCAAGAAGTTGCGAGTCCAGGTACTTTCTTCTGCTGACTATCATTTTTCAACAAGTAGTCAAATACGTTAACCAGAACGGCTTCACTCGCCGTATTGTTATTGTTATGCGGATCAAAGCTTTCAATATCCGTAGCATTCGCTATCGTCAGTACTTTACCGTCAGTTGATGTCGATGCTGCACTGTCTTTACTACCGCCTGTGGATGGGGCACCGCAGCCTGCCAGGATCATCACAGCAATCAGTAACGTAATCCCGCTTGTAAACCACTTATGTCTATTCATCTTGTCCACTCCAGTCCATTGAGGTTGTATATTGCCACACAGCTGCTTCTGAACGTCTCAAACCCGATTTTTATTTTGTCTTCAAAAAATTCAGCGCTATCGCCGACATCATGGCTACTCCATAAGGCAGTACCGATTCATCCAAATCAAACTTGGGATGATGCAATGGGTAGCTTGTAGCTTCATCTCCTCTCCCCGAGCCCAACCGGAAGAAAACACCGGGTACCTGCTCACAATAAAAAGCGAAATCTTCCCCGCCTGTTGACGGTTTGATGTAGTTCCACTCCGTGGAGCCAAACAGTTGCTCACTGGTTTCGGTCATTAAATCGACCATATCCGGGTCGTTCTGAACAACTGGGTAGCCAAGCTGATAATTCAACTCATATCCGGCTCCGAACGATTCACACGCTCCACGGACTACCTGTTCGATCAGTTCAGGTATCCGGCTGCGCAACTCTGCCGACAAAGTTCGCACGGTGCCGATCATCTCGACTTCCGGTGCAATGGCTGCCCCCATGTAGCCACCACTAATTTTTCCGATCGTAATGACAATGGTCTCAAGCGGATCAACCAGACGGCTTGGAATATTTTGCAGAGCAGAAATAACCTGCGCGGACACGGCAATCGCGTCTATCCCCTCATGCGGACGGGCAGCATGACCGCCTTTGCCTATAATCTTAATCGTTAAGCTATCTGCGGAGGCAAAGGCTACCCCTTTGCTGACCCCAAGTGTTCCTGTCTTTAGACCCGGGAACATATGTAGTCCTGCCATCGCATCTACTTTTGGATTTTCCAACACACCATCATCAATCATAGCCTTGGCCCCGGCTAAACCTTCTTCTGCTGGTTGAAAGACAAATTTGATATTTCCTCTTTCAGGCCGTTCCAGCTTCGTAAGTAACTGCGCGGCTCCCATCAGTATTGCGGTATGGGCATCATGCCCACATAAATGTGCCTTTCCCGGAATCTGTGACCGATAGGGGACCGTTTTTTCATCCTGAATCGGTAAAGCATCCATATCTGCCCTTAGTCCAATTGTAGGACCCGGGCTTTTTCCTCGTAACAGACCTACAACCCCGGTTTTACCTACATTTGTTATCACTTCCAGCCCAAGTTCACGTAAGTGTTCAGCCACAATTCCCGATGTACGAACCTCTTCATAACCCGTTTCAGGATGGCGATGAAAGTCTCTGCGCCAAGCCATCAGCTGATCTTGAAGCGGTCTGGATAATGCTAAAAGTTCATTTATATTCATTATTATCATCCCCGCTCGAATCATCTTATTTTTTCTGTATAGTACCGACTAGTACAGCATCAGATTTA